>JAJTFC010000074.1 GCA_021298315.1 Planctomycetaceae bacterium | reverse complement strand
CAACGCATGGAATGCCTCTTGCGAATATTCATTTCGACACGATGGTTGCTGACTATCTGCTCGATGCAGGTGGAAGGAATCACGATTTAGGAGACATCGCTCGACGTTGGTTAGGTGTCGATTCGATCCCTATTCAATCGCTTATCGGTTCGGGCAAGACTCAAATCACGATGGATCGAGTCCCATTGGATAAAATCGCAACCTATGCTGCCGAAGACGTCGACATCCCAGTACGGCTTTATCCTGAGATGCAATCTCGCCTGAGCGGCGAAGGTCTTGAGAAGGTGATGCACCAATTGGAGTTGCCGTTGATCCAAGTCCTTGTTCGGATGGAATGCTTAGGTGTTCGGGTTGATACCGAGCGACTGGCCACGTTGCGAGGTGATTTCCAAACGCGAGTCGATACGCTTTATCAGGAGATCATGGAGATCGCCGGTGAGAAGTTCAATCCGGACAGTCCCAAGCAGCTCTCAGGGATCCTCTTTGATAAATTTAAATTGAGGGTTGTCAAGAAGACCAAGACTGGCGTTAGCACCGATGCCGAGGTTCTTGAGGAGCTCGCTGGGGAGCATCCGCTTCCAGCAAAGATTCTCGAATACCGTCAGATGGCAAAACTTCTGAGCACCTACGTCGACGCTTTGCCCGAGCTGATCAATCCTCGCACGGGTCGTATCCACACCTCTTATCGCCAAGACATCGCAGCGACCGGCAGGCTCAGTAGCGTCGAACCGAACCTTCAAAATATCCCGATTCGAACCTCCGAAGGTCGATCGATCCGTTCTGCGTTTGTTCCCGGGATCGCAGGTTGGAGGTTCATGACTGCCGACTACTCTCAAATCGAACTTCGAGTGCTTGCTCATTGCTGTGGAGATGCCAACTTATGCGATGCCTTTGAGAGCAACATCGATATCCATGCGGCCGTGGCAGCACAGGTTCACGGTGTAGGGATCGACCAAGTCACATCGAGTATGCGGCGAAGTGCCAAAGCGGTCAGTTTTGGAATCCTCTATGGGCAGAGCCCTTTCGGGCTGGCCAAAGCTTTGGGTATTTCGCGAGGAGAGGCGGGCGAGTTTATCGATCAGTACTTTGCCAAATACCCCAAGGTGCGAGAATTCATCGCTCAAACGCTTATCTATTGCCGTCGTAAAGGTTTTGTGAACACATTGTCGGGTCGCAAACGGATACTCAAGGGGATCAGGGATTTCGAGACGCTCGATGAGAACAAGAAAAAGCAGTTGCTCGAACCTGAGCGTATGGCCATCAACACGGTCATCCAAGGGACTGCGGCGGATATGATCAAGATGGCGATGATTGCCGTCGATCGCAAGCTCCGCGACACCAAACTTGGAGCGAATATGCTTTTGCAAATCCATGACGAGTTGGTCTTTGAAGTCGCACCTGCGGATGTCGACCAAGTAGCCAAGCTTGTACGGGACGAAATGTCGACGGTCATGCCGCTGAAGGTTCCCATCCAAGTCGATGTGAAGGTTGGCAGCAACTGGGCGGAGTGCGAGCCGATATGAGACGACCGAAGGTGATCGGTATTACTGGTGGGATCGCAAGTGGCAAAAGCGAGGTGACTCGTATCCTCGAAACTCTAGGTGCCGTCGTGATCCGCGCCGATAAGATCGGGCATGAGGTTCTCGAATTGCCCGAGATCCAAAATCTTTTGATCCGACAGTTCGGCCAATCGGTTTTTTCGCAGAAAACGCACACGATCGATCGACAGAAAATGGCCGAATTGGTCTTTGGTGCTAGTCCTCAAGCGTTGGCTCGGCGCAGGATGCTTGAAGCCATCACCCACAGGCCGATACGTGCAGAGATTCGAAAGCAACTAGACCAATTGCTCAACGAAAAAAAAGCAGATGCGATCGTCTTGGATATCCCCCTTCTATTGGAATCCCAATGGGATCGGATTTGCGATGCGGTTTGGTTTATCGATGCACCTGAAGAAATTCGATTGCAAAGAGCGCTCGATCGCGGTTGGACCCAAGAGCATTTTCGGGCCAGGGAGGCTTCGCAATGGAGCCTTGCAGACAAGCTCGCGAAATCCAGTTGTGTGGTTGCCAATGTTGGCACCTTGGAGGAACTCAAGGAAAATCTTGCACGGGAGTTGCAACGGTTGGTTCTAGGGGAACAATGATGCGAAGTTATCTAATGCCATGGATACCTGCGATTTTCTGTGCAGTTTTGTGCTTGATTACGCTCGTTACCGGGATCGCCGGAGCGTGGCTTACTGGGAAGAGCGATGCGGGGATGATCGCATTTTTGTGTTTTTTACCCATTTGCTTTTTCCATGTTGGGGTCTTGATCAAGGATCTCCGTGAAGAGAACAGGGAGTTGCGAAGCAAACTCGATGAGCTTCTGAAAAATCAATAAATCAGGCAGCGGCCTACCAGGATAGCAACGATGGAAAGAACTAAATTCGAGGATAAGGTTCGAGGTGTCATCTTCGGACATGCGATTGGCGATGCGATGGGACTCGGCACGGAATTCCTATCGAAAGAAATGGTCTGCCAGTACTACCCAAGCGGCTTGCATAATCTTGATCAGATCCGTCGGGATAACCATCGAATCCGCTGGGAGCAAGGTGATTGGACGGACGATACCGATCAAATGCTGTGCATTCTTGACAGCCTTCTGCAGCAAGGTCAACTTGACATCGTTGATATTGCAGCGCGAATATTTCGTTGGGCCTACGATGGCGGAATGGGTATTGGATTAACAGTCGAGCAAGTTGTCTTTTCAGACGATTTCCTCACCTCGCCCCATGCTGTCTCCGAGCGAGTCTGGTTGCAGTCTGGAAAGCGAGGGGCCGCCAACGGGGGAGTGATGCGGACATCCGTGCTGGGCATTTGGGAACACGCCAGTATTGAGGCGGTTATTCGAAATGCAGAGGATGTCTGCCGTATCACCCATTTCGACCCTCGCTGCGTTGCCTCGTGTGTGATTATTTGCATGGCAATCCGGTCGCTCATCAACGATGAGAACTTTCAAAATCCCTCAGCCGACACATTGGTTTCTGAGTTGATCGAAACGGCGGATCGATACGATCCAAGGGTTCGTGATTATGTTATCAAGGGATCTCAACCTCTGGTCACAAATTTAGAACTCGACGAGCCTGAATCGATCGGATACACGCTGAAGGCGATGGCTGCAGGTATTTGGGCGTTACTCCATCCGCGGAGTTATCAAGAAGGGATTCTCGAAGTGATCCACCAGGGGGGAGATGCTGATACGAACGCGGCCGTGGCCGGGTCGGTACTCGGAGCGAAATTTGGTTTTTCTGGAATCCCCCAAAAATGGGTCGAAGGACTACGGTATCGAAGCGAATTGGAAACTCGCGTCGACCGTTTATTAACCATGATCTAACCCGTTCGCCACGGCTGAAGTGCTCGGGTTGCTCGGTCGATTCCTGATCGTTGATTGCTCAGTTCCATCAAAGGGAACTTAACTAGTCGCAAACCTCTGGTTTGGTAGAATGGTCGGATTGTCTCATCTAAAAACTTTCCTCGGAGAACTCAACTGCCATGCTTAAAATGTGGCTTGCTCGATTCCTATCTGTTTCCGCACTTGTTACCCCCTTCTTTATGCCTTTCGACGCAATGGCCCAAGACCCATCGATTGCCAGCAACCCATCCGAATCCGTCGAGGATCCTTATCAGTGGCTCGAGGATGTTACGGGTGAGAAGTCACTCGAGTGGGTCAAGGCTCGGAATGCGATTTCGATCAAGCGGATGGAGTCCGAACCGAGCTTCGAAAAGCTTCGTTTGGATCTTTTGGACATTCTTGATTCGAATGCTCGAATCCCTTTTGTGTCCAAACGAGGGGACTACTATTACAACTTTTGGCGAGACAAAAGCAACGAACGTGGCCTGTGGCGTCGTACTACGCTCGACGAATACAAAAAGGCCGATCCAAAGTGGGAAGTGATCCTCGATTTGGATGCGTTGGGCAAGTCCGAAAGCGAGAATTGGGTATGGAAAGGTGCAGCCTTGCTCCGGCCAGATTACCAACGAGCATTGATCACCCTGTCTCGTGGTGGAGCCGATGCAAATGTCACTCGCGAATTCGACCTTAAAACACGATCGTTTGTTACCGATGGATTCAATCTTCCGGAGTCCAAGGGGAGCGTCTCGTGGATCGACATCGACCACATCTTTGTTTCGACCAACTTTGGCCAAGGCTCGATGACCGATTCGGGTTATCCTCGAATTGCCAAGCTTTGGAAAAGGGGAACACCTTTAGAGCAAGCCAAATTGATTTACGAAGGCAAGCAAGACGACATGTCGGTCGGAGCGGTGCACGATGATTCACCGGGCTTCGAACGGAACTTCGTCACCCGCAACATCGCATTTTATAACGACGAGTTGTACTGGTTGAAAAATGCCGACGAGTTGATCAAGATCGACGCACCCAACACGGCCAACAAGAGCGTCTTCAAGAACTTTCTCCTTTTAGAGCTCCGTGAAGCTTGGACGATCGATTCCAAAACCTATTCTGGCGGTTCGTTGTTGGTCGCCGATCTGGATGATTACTTAGGTGGCAAGCGTCAATTTCAAGTCCTGTTCGAACCGACTGAATCGACGGCTCTATCGAGCGTCACGACGACCAAAGACTACGTCGTGATCAACACGCTCGATGACGTCAAGAATAGGATTTATGTGCTCAAGCCCCAGGGCAAGTCGGCAGCAGCCGCATGGGCACGTGAACCTCTTGTCGGAGCACCTGCTTTTGGAACCGTCAACGTCACGGCTGTCGATTCGGACGAATCGAACGACTACTTTATGACCTCGACCGACTATCTAACTCCGACGACCTTGTCGATGGGCACGATAGGCAAATCGCCCGAGGAATTGAAGCGTTTGCCTCATTTCTTTGATTCAAGCGGGCTGGAGATCAGTCAGCATTTCGCGACCAGTGCCGATGGAACCAAGGTGCCTTACTTCATGGTCGCTAAGAAGAACGTGGAGCTCAACGGCCAGAATCCGACGCTCCTGTATGGTTACGGCGGATTTGAAATTTCGCTACAGCCCAATTACAGCGCCACAGTCGGTCGAGCTTGGCTGACACAAGGAGGCGTCTATGTGGTAGCCAATATTCGTGGAGGTGGCGAATATGGTCCGAGGTGGCATCAAGCGGCACTCAAGGAGAATCGATTGAAGGCCTATGAGGACTTTGCTGCGGTTGCTAAGGATTTGGTGGCTCGCAAGGTCACCAGCAAGGAGCGACTTGGGATCCAAGGTGGTTCCAACGGTGGTCTGTTGGTGGGGAACATGATTGCCTTGTATCCTGATCTTTTCGAGGCAGGTGTTTGCCAAGTTCCGCTATTGGACATGAAGCGTTACAACAAACTCCTCGCGGGTGCGTCGTGGATGGCCGAATACGGCAACCCCGACTATCCAGATCAGTGGGGCTATATCCGTAAGTTTTCGCCTTATCAAAACGTGCAAGCCTCGGTTCGATATCCTAAGGTGTTGTTCACCACATCGACCCGCGATGACCGCGTTCATCCAGGGCATGCTCGCAAGATGATGGCCAAGATGGAGTCTCAGGGGCATGCGGTTTGGTATTACGAGAACATCGAAGGAGGCCATGGTGGTGCGGCCAACAACAAGCAGTCGGCTTTCATGCAAGCCTTGGCTTACACATTCCTCAAGCAGGAATTGATGAAGTAAGAGGATTTGAAGCTATGTCGCAACGTCGAGTGGTTTTAGCAATGAGTGGTGGCGTCGATTCCAGCGCCGCTGCTGGTTTGTTGCTTGAACAAGGCTACGAGGTCATCGGCGTATTTATGCGGCATGGAGAGCAGTCGAGCAAAGCTTGTGAGCTTGGAGACGGAAAGCCCAACCCTCTGCTCCCGATCCTCGAAGGTCGATTGGATCACAAGCAGGGGTGCTGTAGTGCGAGTGATGCTGCCGATGCTCGGCGGGTAGCCGACAAACTTTCGATCCCTTTTTACGCTTTGGATTTGGAGGCTGAGTTCAAGCAGATCGTCGATTACTTTATCGACGAGTACCAGCAGGGCCGCACCCCCAATCCTTGTGTCCAGTGCAACAATTGGATCAAGTTTGGGCGGCTGTTCGATTATGCCGATGCCGTGGATGCTTATTATGTCGCCACCGGGCATTATGCCAGGATGATTCAGGCCGATCCGCCTTCGCAAGACACTCCATGGGAACTGCATCGGGGCCTGGATGACGACAAAGATCAAGCGTATGTGCTCACGGGTATCAAGCGGCATCTTTTGCCTCGAATGCTCTTGCCCGTGGGTGGTTTTCACAAGTCCCAGATCCGGGATCGAGCCGCTCAAATGGGTTTGAAGGTTGCTGACAAGAAAGACTCGCAGGAGATATGCTTTGTCACCAGCGGCAAGCACGCCGAGTTCGTCAGGAACAAAAGTACGCTAGACACGTCCGGCGAGATCGTCACATCCGATGGACAAGTCGTGGGTCGCCACCCTGGAATCGAGGGGTTCACCATCGGCCAGCGCAAGGGTCTGGGAGTTGCGATGGGCTCACCGTATTACGTCACGGCCGTCGATCGCAAGACAAACCGGGTGGTCATCGGGCCGCATGAACAGCTCGCTTGCAAAAGCTTACGCGCCAGCAAGAGCAATTGGCTGGCCGATTTTCCGATCCGAGAGCCTACCAGGGCTCAGGTTCAGTTTCGATACAACTCAGCCCCGTGCGATGCGATGGTCACTCGATCTGCCGATGGGGATTTTGAAGTTGCGTTTCTTGAGGATGTCTACGGGGTATCTCCGGGCCAGTTGGCAGCGGTCTTTTTGGGGACTAGGGCGATGGGCTGCGGTTGGATTGTTTAGTGTTTTTTGCAACGGCTTGCTACAGAACAGCTCAGGCACCCCGACTTGCCGTCGGCTTTAGAACCGCAACTTGCGGTCGTACCGCAACCTGGGCCGCATCCGTGTTCTAGCTGTTTGTAAATCTCCGAGTCCTTGACGAAGGCTTGGTAGATCTCGGTAAGTTTCTCAAGATGTCGCCCTGTGTGCTCGGAGGCTGTGCCCAGGAACTCGAAGGCTACGGATTTGCCATCGATGCTCGAAGAGATATCAAGCAGGGTATCGTTAAGCTCTTGATCGTCGAGGAATCGTTGGCACTCGGGAATTGCATTTTGGTTCAGAGATTGAATCTTACCCCAGAGCCAGTGGTCTTGATCCGTTGCATCGCGCACCCACTGAGCCGATGAGGATTGGTATAGTATTGGATCCCAGTGAAGTTCGGCACCGCTTGTAGGTTCCGAGAGGACTTCTGCAAGTTCGAGTCCGAAATTCGAGCGGCAGATAATCCATTGGCCGCGACGAAGTTGATGGAGTCCAGACTCCACAGGCCTCAGGTCGCCTTGGGCGGCCATTCTTGCAAAAGCGTACGGACTGACTTGATTCATGCGTTTCCTCTGATACAGGCGATCCAAGGGTTGTAGTATAATTCCGATCGCTTGGATTCGAAAGATTGCCCGGGAGATAGAAAATGACAATGCAAGTGATGAACATCCGATTTCGAGGGCCGATCCTGGCCATGGTGCTTGGACTGTCGCATTACGGTCCGGAGCTTTCGAGTGTATGCCTGGGCCAGGAGTCCAAGGCAGACAAATCTCAGGTTGGCAAGTCGCAGGTTGGCAAATTGATATTCGAGGAGGATTTTCAAAAGGGCAGATCGCGATGGGATACGACCGACGATGATTCCTGGGAGGTACTACAAAAGGATGGCAATAGCACTTTTGGTCTTAATAAACGTATTAGCAAGTTTCAACCCAAGGTGCGTAGCCCGCACAATATCGCTTTGATCAAAGAGCTTACCGCTGGCGATTTTCAGATCACGTTTCGGGTTCGCAGTACGCACGATACGGGCAATCATCGAGACTGCTGCGTGTTCTTTGGGTATCAGGATGCGGAGCATTTCTATTACGTGCATCTTGGGGCCAAGCCTGATCCGGCAAGTGGTCAGATCATGATCGTCAACGGAGAGCCTCGGCGAGCTTTGACGGAGAATAAAAACACGATCCCTTGGGACGATCAGTGGCATAGGGTCAAGGTGGTTCGCAGGATTTCTAGCGGATCGATCGAGGTTTACTTTGATGACTTCGATCGGCCCATCATGCAGGCAAACGACAAGACGTTTGGTGCGGGTCGAATGGGTATAGGATCCTTTGATGATCAGAATGAGTTTGACGATATTCGGATTTTGGAATTGGAAAAGGTGA
This sequence comes from Planctomycetaceae bacterium, assembly GCA_021298315.1. Taxonomy (GTDB): domain Bacteria; phylum Planctomycetota; class Planctomycetia; order Pirellulales; family Pirellulaceae; genus JBKCUI01. The sequence continues at coordinate 12,189 of JAJTFC010000074.1, read as the reverse complement.
CCAAGCCGAAAGCCAAAGAGGCCGAGAAGAAGCCTCCTGAGAGGCCAACTCCCACCGTTTCCGACTACGTTTATGGGAAGGATTCAGTACGACAGACCTTTGACTTTTGGAAGGCAGACTCGGACAAGCCCACGCCGGTGGTATTGCTCATCCATGGAGGGGGTTGGAAGAACGGGGATAAAACCGGTTACGGTAACAACCCGATCAAGAAATACTTACAGGCGGGGATCTCTGTTGCGGCGATCAACTATCGATTCATTCAACAAGCGATGGAGCAAGGGGTCGAGCCTCCGGTCAAAGCTCCACTGATGGATGCTGCGAGGGCTTTGCAGACGATACGATCGAAGGCTCGGGATTGGAACATTGATCCTCAACGAATTGGAGCAACGGGCAGTTCCGCCGGTGCTTGCACATCCCTGTGGTTAGCTTTGCACGATGATCTTGCTGATCCTAGCAGCAGTGATCCGATCGCAAGGGAATCTTCGAGGCTCTCGTGTGTTGGAGTCGTTGGAGCGCAGACGTCCTTGGATCCAGAGCAACTCAGGAATTGGATCGGCAACAGCGTTTATGGTGGACATGCTTTTGGATTTGCAGCCGAGGGGAGAACTCGCGAACAGGAGTTTGAGTTGCTCTTAGCCAATCGCGAAAAAGTTTTGCCATGGATTCGCCAGTACTCACCGATCGAATGGGTTTCCAAGGATGATCCACCGATTTTCTTGGAGTATCCCAAACAGCAGCAGGCACCAGTCGTCGGGGGTAAGGAACCCGATCCGACCCATTCGGCGATGTATGGGATTCAGTTGAGGGCAGCTTGTAAGGCTGTTGGAGCACCATGCGATCTGGTTTTTCCTGGGAATAAAGAATCGGAATTTAGCAATTCCCAAGATTTCCTGATCCATCACTTAAAGCGGCCAAACTAGCGGTGGAACTTGGCAAACTGCTAACATACTCCAGCTTAGCTTTGTCCCTTTTTGGAAATGTCATGGAAACACAAGAACTCAAGACACCGCTGTACGATTGGCACGTGAAAAACGGTGCCAGAATGGCTCCCTTTGCCGGTTACCAGATGCCTATCCAATACAGCGGTATAGTAGCCGAGCATACGGCCACAAGGCAGGCGGCAGGAGTCTTCGACATATCGCACATGGGTCGATTGAGGTTCGACGGCCCCAGGGCTGATCAGCTTTTGGATCGTTTGCTAACGCGTCGAGTTCTGGATATGCAACCGGGTCAGGTTCGCTATTCGTTGGTTTGCAATGAGGCAGGCGGGATCCTCGATGACGTATTGGTCAGTTGCTTGGAGAGTCCCAGCAGCAAGATCTACTTCCTGCTGGTGGTTAACGCCAGCAACAAAGCCAAGATCGTTCGATGGCTTACTCCTGAGTTGGCGGATTTCCCGGATGTCGAGTTTAATGACGTGACCGATTCGACGGCGATGATTGCCATTCAAGGTCCCAAGTCGTTGGAAGTGTGTCAAAAGTTGTTTCCGCCGAGTGTCTTGGGGCTTGGGTATTACCGAGCCAAGGTGACCGAGCAGATGTCCAAGCCGTGCGTTGTATCAAGAACGGGATATACCGGCGAGGATGGGTTCGAGTTGATTGTCAGGGGCGAGGATGCACCGAGGGTTTGGGAGAATCTCTTGTTGGCTGGTCGAGATCTCGGGATTAGTCCAGTGGGACTGGGAGCCAGGGATACTTTGCGATTGGAGGGTGGGATGCCGCTTTACGGCCACGAGCTCGATGAGAGCATCGACCCATATACGGCTGGATTGGGGTTTGCCTGCCAATGCAAAGACCGAGATTTCATCGGTCGGGCTGTTTTGTTGACCAAGTCCAAGGAACCACCGAATCGCAAACGCGTCGGGCTGGTGCTCGAGGGCCGCAGGGCAGCAAGGGAGCAATCCGAGTGCTTTGATCCCGAAGGCAATCGCATCGGAACAGTGACCAGCGGTACATTCTCACCGACGATGCAAAAGCCTATATCGATGGCTTATTTGGCAACGGGAGCAGCATCGATCGGATCGGAGATCCAGGTTGACATTCGAGGAACGACTTCGAAGGCATGGGTTCAGGAATTGCCCTTTTACAAGCGGGCCGGTTCTGTTTAGATTTCCGTTTTTGGAAAGTTTCTTTTCTCAAGGTAAGCAACATCTATGACACTTTCTCCGGAAAATTTGAAGTATCTATCGTCGCATGAGTGGGTTTATGCTCCAGAGGATGGGTCTGGGGTAGCAACCGTTGGGATTTCAGCCTTTGCGGTCGCGGAACTCAACGACTTGGTCTACATGGCATTGCCCAAAGTGGGACAGTCGGTTGAGGCTGGGCAAGAGTTCGGTGAAGTCGAGAGTGTCAAGGCCGTCAGTCCGATGTACAGTCCCGTCAGCGGTCAAATCGTGGAGATTCATGAAGGGATTGTCGATCGCCTCGAATCGCTCAATTCGGATGCTTATGCAGGCGGCTGGTTGATCAAGATCAAGATGAGCGATCCGAGCCAGCTCGACGGCTTGCTGGATTATCAAGCTTATCAAAAGCTCTTAGCTCAGAACGGCTAGAGCAGGGAATTCAATCAAGCATGTCAGGAGCTTCGATACTGGTTCTCGAGGATTCTCCACGCACTGGGGTGGAGAACATGCAGATCGATCAGCAACTCTTGCTCACAGCCGATCCTTGGGAGTTTGTCTCGTGCAAGCCATCCGACAAGATCAAGCCTTCGATCCTCGTTCGCTTCTATTATTGGTCTGAACCTACGCTATCGCTGGGTAACTTTCAGTCGATCAAAGAGCTCGAGCATGCAGAGGACACCTTCGGTCACCCCGAGCTGGCAAGCATTCCTTGGGTTCAGCGAAAGACCGGAGGTGGCGCGATCCTTCACGACCAAGAGGTCACCTACAGCATCGTAATTCCCAGCGACGATTCCGGGGTGGCTTTAAGCGGTAAGGGGCATAGCGAGAAGCTATATCGAGCCGTGCATGAGTCGGTCGTAGCGGGATTGGTGGACTTGGGTCTTGATGCAAGTTTGTCTGAAGCCTGCACGTGTTCGGTTGCCGGTGGGAAGGAGAAAGATAAAGAACCGTTTCTTTGTTTCCACCGTCGAACGCCCGTGGATGTGGTCGTGGGGAATCACAAAGTGCTTGGGAGTGCTCAGCGAAGGGTTAAGACCGGACTGTTGCAGCACGGAAGTTTTTTGGTTTCCAAGTCGCCGTATTATCCGACGCTTTTGGGTGTCGGGGATTTGGCCCAGTTTCCTCCGGCTTATCGGGGATTCCAAGCTAGGGGGTCCCAGGATGCGTGTCGGAACTGGCAGGATTGGTTGGAAGGTAGAATATTCCAAGCGATTTGGGGGCTAATCGGCTCCACCAAAGAGATAATACGATTGAATCTGCGTGATTCATCAGTTAGAATTCCGTGAATCGCCCGGTTGAGAAAACAGCTACTTTGGGGACGGTCTCTTCTAAACGGTACGAGGAACATATGAAAATTTCGCTCAAGGTTCTGTCTGGAAACCATGAGGGAAAGTTAATCCCGATCAAAGAAGAAAAGTTCTTTATTGGTCGTGGTGATGATTGCCATTTGCGTCCGAAGAGCGAATCGGTCAGTCGTCGACATTGTGCACTGGTTCAGAAGGACGGCAGATTGCTTCTGTTGGATCTCAAGAGTCGCAATGGGACTTATGTCAACGAGAAGCAATTGACGCACGACAAAGCGAAGATCCTTAAGTCGGGGGATCAGATCCGCGTAGGGCAACTCGAATTTGAAGTCGTCATCGAGATTGGAATTGCCAACACCAAGAAGCCCGAGGTCAACACGGCTCAGGAGGTAGCTGAGCGGGTGGCCGAACAAGCCGAATCAAAGCTCACTGATTCTCGAGAGAGTTTCGACATTAGCTCTTGGTTGCTTGAAGCCGATCAAATCGATCGTCGCACGGGACCTGCAGAGCCCGACACTCGGCAGTTTCAGATGGAAGAGACAACTTACCTCGACTCTGAATTGATCAGTGGGTCGACGGATCTGGATCCAAGCAAAGCGGCAACGGGTGAAGGTTCGGATTCTGCGGATTCTGCTGAAGAAGGTAGCGGCAAGGCCAAGCGACCCGAAAAGAAGCCGCCGATGAAATTGCCAAAGTCAGTCAGCGGTCCGACGACGAAGACCACCAAGGATGCGGCTTCGGAAACTCTGAAAAAGTATTTCGGTGGACGTTAAAGTTCAGTTCGCTCGATGCTAAGGAGAGCCCTGAGACCATGCGAAATAACTCTTGGCTCTGCGCACCTGTTGCCATTCTTCTATCGCTCATGGCGTTGTTTGGGAACGCTCAGCGATGCAACGCTCAGCAACAGACGCTCATTCTTGATAATAACTTTGCCGTAGGTCCTGGGATCTTGCGAGTCCTTCCGCGACTCGACAAAAAGGGATTTGCTGGGAGTAACGAGACCCAAGCAGCAGCCAAGATTGCCGGGATCGATGATGGTCTTCGCATAACCTACGTCAGCACCAAACGAACCGACCGCCAACCTATCGAGACACTTGAACCCTACAAAATCCCGATCAAGGTCAATCAGGGGGAAGTGAGCAAAACCGATTCGGTGATCCAGGGTGGACTGGGAAGTGCCTTTAGCGCGACACCTTTCGATCCTTTCGGACGTAGGATCTACATGTTTCAGTCCCCGAGTAAGCAGATCGTCCAAGGCATAACCGAAGTCTCGCCGCAGTATGTACGCATCCAAGGGCTCCGGGGCGACACCCTGCAGACATCGATCACTTGGGACATGAGAGTCGCCATGTCGGCTGTACCACCGGCGCAACTGCGAGAGGTACTCATCAGGAACGCCGATCCGAATAAGGCTCAGGATTGGCTCGATATCGTCAGTGTGTATTTGGCCGCTAAACGTTACGTAGAAGCCCGAGAGTTGCTCGTCAGCGCGATTCAAAGATTTCCTGAACTACAAACGTCTCGTCCGGAGATCAAGCGGATTGATCAATTGTTGGCAAACCAGATGTTCGAAGCTGCGGTGGTCGCTCAAAATGCGGGGCAACACGGACTCGCAGAGCAGATCCTAAAAGGATTTCAAGCAAATACCTTATCGGTCGAAACGCAATTGATGATCGATAGGCGAATCGAGACCATGGCTGGCAGCAAAAAAGAGCGGGAGCAAGTTATCGCGTGGTTGCAAGAAGATTTGGGCAAAGCCAGCGATCCGAATGTAGCTCAGGAATTCGCTCCCATCATCGAGGAGATCGTAATGAATCTCAACGAAGATACACGGATTCGGTTGGCCGACTATGTGAATTTGCGCAGCGATCCAACTTTAAAGCCCGATGAGCGACTTGCGCTGGGATTGGCCGGTTGGCTCTATGGAGCAGGGCTGGCGGAACGAAACCTCTCCGTGGTGCGATCTGGTTACATCGCGCGACGAATGATTACCGAATTGCTTGCCGGTCGACGCAAAAATGATGCTTTGATTCAGTCGATTATGAAACTCGAATCTGGCACACCGAGGTACGTCACAAGGATTTTGGAGAACATGCCACCGGCGGTCCCCACGGGTGCTGAATCGCTCGTAACGATCAAAGTGCCCAGCAGCGAGAATCCACAAGAGAGCATCGAGCAAGCCGTTCCCGAAAGGTATCTGCTGGAAGTTCCTACCAGCCGAGAGCTTGGCGGGGGCATGGTTCGTTACATGGTGCAATTGCCTGCCGAGTACAACCCCTATCGCAAGTACCCATGCATTTTGGCTTTGCCCAGCGAAGAGATTCCCTTTAACGATGCGATGGACTGGTGGACCTCCCCCGATCGATCCGGCCCCGAAGTTAAATGCTATGGGGATCCATGCAGGTATGGGTACATCGTGATATCTCCGGAGTGGAACGAGTTTAAGCAACCGGTGTACAACTACACCGAAAACGAGCATCAAATGATCCTCAGGCCTCTTCGCGATGCGATGCGTCGATTCAGTATCGATTCGGATCGTGTATTTGTCGCAGGACATTTCATGGGAGCCGATGCGGCTTGGGATTTGGCCATGGCGCATCCGGACCTGTGGGCAGGCGCGATCATGATCGGTGCGATCGCCAAGAAGTACATCATTCAGTACTGGCCAAACGCTCGATACGTACCGACTTATTTTGTGAACGGAGAGTTCGATGGGGACAACCCGATGTACCTCAATGCAGCGACATGGGACAAGTTGCTCGATGATCGCAAGATCGACACGATGGTAACGCTCTATACGGGCAGAGGACACGACCACTTACAAGAAGAGTTGCCCCGGATTGTCCAGTGGATGGAGATTCCAACAAGACGACGAAATTTTTCCCCGGATCGATTCAGCGTCGTGACGAGTCGAGCGGGTGATCGTTACTTTTGGTGGTTCGAGACTTCGCAGCTCAACACCGAAAGCCTTGTGCATCCTTTGTTAGAACCTGATCGATGGGATGAGTATCAGATCGAAGGTGCGTTGAATCGCGAAACGAATTCTGTGCGAATACCAAAAGCGGCCGCCAAGGAGTACACCATTTGGCTTAGCCCTGAGATGGTGGACTTTACCAAGAAGGTGACCATCGATGCCAAGGGGAAGACTCGCAGTTATGATATCAGCGGTTCGACCCAGACAATCCTTGAGGATGTACTTGGACGCGCTGATCGCCAGCATCCTTTTTGGGCCAAAGTCGATGCTCCCTTGAAATAATAAGCCATGCCTGATACCACAATTTCCAAGAGTCCCAATAGCGACTGCCGCATTTTAGTGCTTGGTGCACACCCCGACGACGCTGAGTTTTTTGCAGGAGGACTCTTGCATGAGCATAAACGCCGTGGAAGTCAAATTCGGTTGGTCAGTGTGACCAATGGCCAATCTGGCCACCATCGGGACAGTTCCGATGTCTTGGTAGCCCGCCGCAGACTTGAGGCAAGCGAGTCGGGCAGGGTGCTTGGATGCGAGTATGTATGCTGGGACTTTCCAGACGGTTCGCTACAACCGACGTTGCAGGTGCGCGAGGCAATCATTCGGGAGATCCGAAGTTTCGCACCTGACTTGGTTTTAACCCATAGGCCATGGGATTATCATCCCGATCACCGCGCTGTAGGCCAAGCGGTCCAAGATGCCTCCTACATGGTTATGGTTCCTAAGATTGCACCTGGATATTCCGTTCCAAAACAGGAACCTGTTGTGGCCTACATGGTCGATTTATTTACGCGTCCAGTGGCTTTTCGAGCCGATTTTGTTCTGGATGCCTCAGAGCACTTAGCAGGAATCCTGAAAATGCTCGCTTGCCATCGATCGCAGTTTTATGAATGGATGCCTTGGATCGAACGCATCGAAGATATGCCCAGCGAGCCACAAGCATGGTCGGATTGGTTTAAGCGATTTTTTTTGGAGAAGACTGCGGCAAGAGGGACTCGATTTTGGGATCCAAGTTGGGGTAGCCTTCCATTGCTCGTCGAAGCATTTGAAGTATCCGAATACGCAGGAAAGTTTTCCGCGCAGCGCCAGAACCAACTCTTTCCTGCTTGTCGATCGAACATTCAAGGATCCTAGGATGCAGTCGATCGCCGTATTGGATTTCGAAACCGCAAACCATCAATCCAATTCCGCTTGCCAACTGGGCATAGCGATCGTCGAACCTTGGAGGATCGTTCGAGAGAAACGTTGGATGATTCGGCCTCGAAGATTGTACTTCTCTCCTCGATGCGTTGCGGTGCATGGGATCACTGCAAAGGACGTCTTAAATGCTCCGACTTGGGATGAAATCTGGTCAGAGGTATGCCAATGGATCGATGGTTCCGTTTTGGTTGCGCACAATGCTGGTTTTGATGCCAATGTGCTGATGTCTACCTGCATAGCGCACGATCTGGCGATTGCCCCGTTGGATCTGCAATGCACTCGGCTTATCTCCAAAAGGAGTTGGCCTGCATTGCGATCCCACTCGTTGGCCTCCATGGCCGAATATTTATCGATTGTCTTTGCGCATCATGATGCGCTTGAGGACGCCAAAGTCTCCGCGAGACTGCTTATCGAGGCCGCATCGAAGTCGGGTGCAGAGGATCTCGAGCAACTCGAAAACCAACTCGGACTGGTGCGAGGCCGAGTCTGGAGCGATCGTGTGCGACATCCCAGAACCGTTCGCAGATCGAGGATTGAAACGGTCGCTGAGAATCACTCTAGGTACGAACCTAGGAGATTTAGCAAGGATGGTTCTCCGCTACAAAGTGGCAAGCAACACAGACCCCGGCGAATGGCCGATGAGATTCTAAAGGCCAGTCTGGGAAATTCCCCGATTGAGGGGAAATACATGGTGCTCATCGGTACCCTTTTGGGACTCGATCGCCAGGACTCGGCGGCCTTCCTAAGCCAACTTGGGGCCAAAATACAAGCGGACATCAATTTGCAAACCCAATACGTGATCCTGGGGAGTTTGTGCGAATCTGAGTTCGACACCCTCGCAGGGATCACCACAAGGCGTCAAAAGGACATTGCCGATAGGAAGGAAAACGGACAGGCTTTGACGATCCTATCGCAGCGACAACTGCTGGCAATGTTACCGGCCGGATTAGAGACCGCTAGGGATCAGGAGCGTTGAGCAGATGGCAGACGAACAATCCAACCATGGTTTGGGCGCAGGGACGGTTGTCGGTATAGGAACCGACATTATCGAATGCGAGCGAATTGCTGCCATGCAGCAGAAACATGGCGAGGAATTTCTTCGAAGGGTTTTTACCGACCAAGAAGTGGCATACTGTGGTGATCGCAAGATGTCCGAATTGCATTACGCGGGACGTTGGGCGGCAAAAGAGGCTATTTTGAAAGTACTCGGTACGGGGTGGGCCAAGGGTATCCAGTGGACCGATGTCGAAGTGGTCAATCTTGCATCCGGAGCACCCTCGGTAATCCTATCGAATCGAGCTTTAGAAGTCGCCACCGAACTTGGTATTCGCCATGTACAAGTCTCGATATCGCACTGCAAAGCCTATGCGACGGCCTTTGCTATCGGTCTGCGATAGGAAATTCTCAGCTTTTGGCTAATTGGTCAGAGATACTCGGTTGGCTTTGTTCGTCCTGTTTAGGTTTTCTCGGTTCGAGTTGGATGCCCGCATGGAGAATCTTCAATTGGATGTTGAGCTTGAGATTATCGCATCGCTCATGAATCACCTCCGATTGGTTGTTAAATAGCAGCGATGAGTTCTCCTGAGTGTAAAAACCGTTGATGGCGCTGATCATGCTGAGCAAGTCGCTGACGGTCGAGAGGTATTGAAGGTTCTCTGAGCGGCGATCAGGATCCGTTTGCCCAAGAATATCCTTGTTGCTTTGAAGCATGCTCAAGAGGCTCACCAAGGAATTGAGCGCATGGAACCGTTTACGGTAGACCCACATTTCCAGTCCCAAAACAGCGATGAATCCAAGGATGATATTGATGAGTATTCCAAGGAACGCATCAAGCCCCTGAAACAGCTCACTGGCATCTTTGGCGTTGAAGTCAAAATCAACGGACTGCAACTTTTTTGAATCGGGTTCAAACAGATGAGATAGATTGGCCAACGTCGCATCACTGATCCCACGCTTGGCAACAAGGACGTTCGGCACTCTATAGGTTAGTAATTCTTGATCTGGGATTTGGGGGGTTTGGCTGATGTAACCGGCGGGCATGCGAAACTCTTGGGTATACCCGAGTTTCTGCGATTGGGCTCCGATATACGGGGATGCCAGTTGAAATCCTGCTTTCAAAAACTCCTTGATCCTTAGTTGATTCAATTCATCTGCGACGTTGACAACCACAAAGACCGCATCGACTTGCGGTGCGATCTGGTACGTCGATGCGAGATTATCTGAAGCTACAACGACATCTTTCCATTCGTGTCTAAAATCAGGGATCTGCTTGGGATTCCACTTGCGGAAAAAATCGATTGCAACTCGATGGCTACCTTCATCTTGATCGTTGGTTATCACCATCGAGATCGGTCTGTCGGCGGGTCGATCCTTGCGAACCATCCACAGGACATCTTCGAGAATGGGAGTCTGAAGCACTGTCAGATCCTTTTTGACGTCTATTCCAGCTTGGATATAAGCGACATCTGCTTTACCCGAGACGACGTCATCGATCGCAACTTTGGAGGACTCGGCTTTTTTGCGAATAATACTGTTCTTACGAAAGAATCTAAGGTTCTCTTCGCGGTAATCCAGTTCCGGAACGACGACGGAAACTCTTCTGTCGAGAAAAAAGTTCCAGTAGATCCAAGCCAGCAGAGCCAATATCGCCAGACCCAGGAATGCCGCTGGCAATCGACTCAGGGAAAAAAGACGACGCCTACGTTGCGCCACCGACTTAGCCTCTGCGGCCGCCTTGTTAACCTCCTCGACGGCTCCGGCAAGTCCCGAGTGGGTAGGAAGCTCCAGGGCAACTTTCTCCCTGATCTTTTGAGCACCTTCGATAATCCCGTCGATTTTCAGATTCATAAGGCACTAAGAAATAACACACAAAAAACAACGCTCTACCCGGTAAGAAACTAACCCGATAGGACGGTCAACCTTTACAATCTTACAATAGATCTGGGCGAAGAGGCCCAGAAATAAATCTGAAATTGAACATCCCAAAGCTATTTTCCAGGGAGGGAATGATGGTCACACGGCTGAATTTGAGTACTCCCAACGTTCGCCCCTAGCGAACTCGGCATATTGACGAACTTGGATCTAAGAGCCTTTGAAGTGATGGGGTTCAACTCGACGACCGTCCCCGAACCGACTAGCATGGCGATCTTTTTCACAGGAATCGCAACCCTTGGTTTGGCTCGAAGAAAGCGACCAGAGTCGACCTAAACTTCTCAGGCTACCCAAGCTAAGGCTCTCTGGAAGTTCTATTGAACGTTGATTGACACCCGGTCGATGAACCGGATAAGACTGTGCGTTTGGTTTTAATGTTTTCGCTCAGAACTGATGCAAGCAAGCCACTACTGGTTGAACATGCCCATGGGAAGACTTCTCCGAGCATTTGCGACTCTAGCGAGTATGTTTGCAAGTCTCTGCGCTGTGCTTGGTCAAGATTTTTCGCAGCACTATTCTCAGCCTGCACCGGCTAACTCCCAGATCGCTACCCCGATTGAATCTTGGCCTGACGCCAATTCACAATTCAATCAAGAGCCTTATGAACTGGAGGACTTTGAAATCCCCAGTTCGATTCCAACGAGCAAATTACGTCGGATCGATGGAGCCAGCGTGGGACGCGGCACACTTCAAGAAGTTTTAGCAGACCCTCGATACCGACAATACCGTAGCGGCGAATCGATCACAAGCTATATGCCTGGGGACGGTGAGCAGTTCGGTTGGTTGGATTTTGAAAACACCCCCTATTTGTCTGCGTCCAAGTCGTCAGGGATCACACTCGGAACCGGATTGCACTTACTCTCTGGTCCAAACTCTGTTGCGCTACCCCCGAGGCTATGGGACTTTATTCTCGGTTATCAAAATCGGGCCACACTCGGCGAACGTTTCAGCTACGATCTGGCATCGAGCGTCGGCGTGTATAGCGACTTCGAAGACAGTGCTCGCGAGGGTGTTCGCCCCTTGGGGCATGCAGTCGGATCGTTTCACAGAAGCGATCTTTGGGACTGGGTCTTGGGCGTCGATTATGTCAATCGAGATGACTTCAAGATTCTCCCTGTGATGGGTTTCTCTTGGCACAACCAAACCGCTTCGCCTTGGCGGTTCGATATGGTTTTTCCGCGCCCACGCATTCAATACTCCCTGAGCAATACCAACAGGCTCTACATGGCTGGTCTCCTCGGTGGAGGAACTTGGGATATCGAGATGCCCAAGGAGATCAATGATGTGATGACTTATCGAGATTATCGACTCCTCTTTGGCCACGAACAAATCACGCCTGGCGGCAACATCGCTGCGACCGAAATTGGTCTTGTGTTTGGCCGCCAAGTCGAAATGAGGCATTCGTTGCAACAAGTCCAGTTCGAAGACGCATTCATCATCCGGTTTGTCGCTCGCCGCTAGAATCTGGCAGCATCTTTCAAGGGCTTGATGCCTACGGCTACATTTCCAAAGGTGCTACCGCCACCTAAATCGGTCAGCCGCTCGCTGGTCAGATCGTTTAAGCTCTTTCGATCGGGACTGAGTTTGGGCCACCACTGTCCGACCGAGATGACCACTCCTTGTTTGGCATCGGCGGTGAGAATCGCTTTGCGTTGAACGCT
>JAJTFC010000190.1 GCA_021298315.1 Planctomycetaceae bacterium | reverse complement strand
TCGTTTAGGTATTCGTCAGCACTGTCGAAATCGATTCCTGCAAATGAGTAACCGTCAACAGTACCGCGAAAAAAATCAATTCCGGTTTCGCGAATCGCTTTGCTGATTGAACTTGCGACCCGCCGAGTAGTTGCGTAGCAATCGAAGGTGACCCTAGCATGAGCCGACTTGGTTACCCCGTCGATAGCGTGATCTCGTTCTGTGGAAGTGACGTAGTAGACGATGGCAGGCAGTTGAGCATTTTGGACGAGTGCATCAGGATACATTCGCTGACCAACGAGCGTTGATACTGTGTTATAGCTGAGCAGCTTCGTCCTCAATGCTTCGCCAATTGCCGACATTACAACTCCCCGTTGATAACGATGATGTCCCGAGATGCCGCCTCAGCTGAATTGCTTACCACCTTTAGATACCGAACACCGGCCATGACTTCGGTATTTAGTGCGATGAACCGTGATGCTCCAACCGTCACGCTGTACTGCGTTGATCCGTTGTAAAGATCGTAAAAGTTGTTTGCATCGTCGGAAGCTTGGAAAGTGAACGTGGTTCCAGTCAATCCCGTTGGTGTTCTGAGTGCAAGCACCGTTCGACCACCCTCAATCGTCAACGCACCCGAGACGGTTCCGCTTGATGCAATGGTTACTTTCGATGTGAGTTGTAGGTTTCTAGCCAAGGCGAAGCTCCTTGATTTGCTTTTGTAGTTCGTTCATAAAAGCTTGTCCAGCTTGTGATTTCGTAATGTCGAAAGCCTTGACAGGTGCTCGATCTTGAATTGGAAAGTCGGCGGTTTGTGGCTTGGTTCCAACTTTCATCGTGTAGGCTTTTCCCTTCCTGCTAATTCTTGGGATCGATTGCCCTGGCTTGCCCCATAGATTCCTTTGGTAGCTTGTCCCGCGTTTGATAGGCATCACGAATTGTTGCTTGTTGCCTTTCGGGTATGTCGCTCCGACATAAACAGCCAAACCGTTTCGCATGACCTTATGTCCAAAGTGATCCCGCGAATCATTTTGGAATGCAGGATCGTTTTTGTACTTCTTCGACCACTTGAGCCGACTTCCGCCACGAGAGGTTTTAGCTTGCGATTTGCAGGCTCTTGCAATCGTTTCGCCGAATGCACCAAGGCACTTACCTAGAGGCCCATTGCGAAGCGTCAACGGGATCGCATCGACCGCCTTAATGAGCGATTCGTTTATCTCAATAGTTGTTCCCATTACAGCACCGCCGAGCAAATGATTTCAAGGTATTTCCGAAGTCCATCGACGCGGTTAATGGCTGTGATTCCGTACCGCTCGCCATCGAACAGCACACTCATTTGCGTTGTGTAGCCAGATCGATAGCGAACAACGAAAACGGCTCTTGTTCCTGCCTCAAGCTGACGGCCTCGCATGTTTTCGATGCCGCTAGTTGGATTCCATTCGCAAGGCTCATTAACGACATAGTTTGACCAACTGACAATAGGTTGACCGCTTGCATCTTGCGTTGTCGTTTCTTGCTGGATCGTGCAACGATGTCGCATCGCGCCGACTCTGTGCCTACTTGGTCGCCCTGATCCGCTCATGGGTATGATGCCCTCATGAATCGACGTACAAGCATCTCGTATGGTCGCATGGCTTGCAGAGCATCCGACATAACCATGTCGCGATTCTCAAAGTAATGAGCAACTAGCATCAGGATCGCCGCCCTAGCTGCTTCAGGCACGCTCTGGCCGTCTTGCGAGTGTCCAGCCTTGTAGGTTACTTGCCAAGCGTCCCAACGACTGGCCGACACAGGCAACGTGACCAAGTAGGCAAGCCTAATTTGATCGACATGCAATTGATACTGATTCGATGCCCAAGTTTGTAGCGTGTTGTTGCCGTCGTAGTATTGGATCGAGGTGATCGAATGAATGGGGCTCTTGAGCAACTTGAACCCGTCGAAGATCGAAGCGACACGCAGGCGAAGCGTTTGGAAGCAAGTCACGCTGTCGGTATCGTGCTCCCACTGCTCCCGAGCCGCTCCGATCAATGCTGCCAAGTGCGTATCGTGGCTAGTGTCGCTGCTTGCGATTTCGAGTTGTTTTTTCGCTTCGCTGAGCGTCACCGGCTCGGCTGTTGGCTTTGTCACTACTTCCGCTATCAATCGCACTTGCGAAACCTCGCTGGATCATTATTTCAGCTTGACCGGCTTGAACGCCTACCAGCCGAAAACCGACTGGCAGGCCATTCCAATCTTTCAAAAGGATCAAGTCCATAGACTAGACCACAATGCAAACGTCACCGTCTGCGACATCCGAAGAAACGCTCGGCGGAATCTTACCTCTACTCAGGCAAGCAACAGCCGAGATGTAACCGCCGGAAGTGCCATCGCCAAAGGTTGCAACGACCTTTAGGAATGGATTCTTCCCTCGCATGTCGATGTGGAACAAGCAGACCTGGCCATCATCGGTTGCACTTGGAAGAGCTAAGGTAGCACCGCCAAGACCTGACCCGCCGTCGAATGTCGCTCCGGTAACGTCAGCGTATGTTCCACCTGACGCGTCGGAAGCTTGAACCTTCAATGCACTCATCGCAATGTCAGTTGCTCCGAGCGTCACAGCGATCGTAACGAAGTCCCAGTTTCGAGCATCAACGACGGTAGCCGTTGCGGTTGCATTGTCGAGCAATGCACCGGGCTTAATTGCCGCGACCCATTTAGTATGCTGAAGTGCGTTCATGTATCACCTGCTTTCATTTGTTGGTTGTGAATTAGGCAGCTGCCTTGAGTTGAACGATTGGCCCGGAAACGCTAGCCGTTCCGATCTCATGAATGTTGATGTCATATCGAATGTTGCTGAACACTCCGATTTGGTCGAAGTCAACGTACCGAGACGCATCCGATTTGATGGTCAAGCTTCGACGCATGCCCATCGTGCAAGCCAAACCGAGATCGCCGAAGTAGGCAAACTTGGTCGAGCCGCTAATCGAACTTGGCAACGTCTGAGAAAAGACCACTGGAAAGCCCATGAATTGTTGCATTGGTGCCCCAGCAAGATCCATCACGGTGTTCCCGCCGGCAGCGAATTGCAAACGAGCCAAAACATTCCAGTAAACCGCAGAATGGCAGAACCAAACCGGACGGATGCCGGGATACTGAGGCAACTTGCTAACAGCATCTTGGAAGACTGCAATCGTCAATCCTGCAGCCGTATTTTGACCAGCCGCAGCGGTAGAAACCGAACCAGCAGCAAGGACGTTCGCAAGCCCAACGATGTTGCCATAAGTCGGCAAGCCATCACCCAAGAATCCGCAGGAGTCTTGCTTGACGGCATGAGCGTAGGCAATTTCGCTTGCGAGCATGTCAGCAAGTGCAATTGCAGCATCCTCGCTTAATTCGCTCGAGACCTTCGTCAAAGTTGCGAACTTACGAGCGGTCAGGTTGACTTGGTTAACAGTCGCATCCGAGTTGGTGATCTCGGCATTTTCGCCGACTGCGTAAGCAGTCAATCCGCCGACTCGACGAGGTAAGGTTGCGCTATCCGAGGTCATCGGGTAGTTGCGAGCGTACCGAGCAAACACGCCGTATTCTTCGAGCAGGCTGATAACGCTGTTCTCAAATTGGACAGGCACCAAAGCACCGCCGTTAAGATCGTTGTTTTCACCCATTGCGTTGAGAACGCCATGATCGCGACACCATTGCTTCGACTTGTCGCTTCCAAGAACCGCGTTGATGAATTGACCCGAAGCATAAGCGTCACGCTCGGCATCAGGCCCCTTGAACGCTTTGAGCTGTCGAACCGCTTTGGCTTTTGCCGGGATCTTAAAATTGCCGACTTCCGAAGGCTGATTGTCAACCACTTGACGAACCGTGTTGCTGACCGCTTGCTCGATCTTGATCGCTCGCTCTCGCTGCTTCGATAGGTTCTCGATCTGACCGGCTTTACCTTCAGTCCCAAGGATCGAATCGATCTCGGTTTGCTCATCTTCGAGCAATTCGCGACCCTCTTGAGTTGCGACCGCTTGGATCGCTTGAACCTTGGATTGTAAGGCTTGGATTTCTTCGCCTAACGCTTTTGCGCTCTTCATTCTGACTGCCCTTTGTGGGTTGTGTGGCAGTCGTTAAACCAAGATAGCGGCATGACTGCCACGGGAAACTAAATCGTTTTGAACCGTGTGTCACTGCCGCTAATTAGTTGCAGAGTGGCTAGCACTTCTGGCCAGCCGGAAAACACTTTACGCTATCGCTTGTTACTTGTCAAGTGTTGAGCGTACTGTGCCATCTTTTGACGAGCTAGCAACGCCGCTGCCGAGTCGAAAGCGTTCTTTGGCTTCTTGTACTTCTTGCCATTCTCGACGCGTCCAGTGGCCAATCCTGACGCTATAGCCTCCTCAACGTTGTACCAAGTCTCAGCTGCCATCAATCGCTCTATCTCTGCTGGATCCTCAACCATGTGCCTGTTGTAAATGTCAACAAGCGAAGCATCATAGGCTTTCAGCGCAGCAATCGCCTTGGCGAAGTCGTCTTGATTGCCCATCGCGAATGACATCGCTCGATGGATCATGACCCTCGACCCGTCAGCCATCAATCGATTCTGACCAGCAAGGAAAATCACGCTAGCCGCCGACGCTGCAAGGCTGTCGTTGATGGTCGTCACTTCGCCAGAGTGCTTTTTGAGCGTGTTGTAAATCGCAATGCCCTCATCGGCGAAGCCTCCCGGGCTGTTGATATGCACCGTAACCGGGCTTGACCCGAACGACTTCAGAGATTCAGCAACGCCCTTTTGGGTAATCGGGTTTTCGTCCCAACCATCGCCGACAATGCCACTTAGCAGAATTTCCGCAGTTTCCGCGCGTACTTCGATCATTTTTGAGCCCCTTTCAGGTCAAAAACCCTGTTTTCCCACGATTTAACCTCAGTTTCGACAGCCTTTTGCA
>JAJTFC010000189.1 GCA_021298315.1 Planctomycetaceae bacterium | reverse complement strand
TGTTCGAATGGTTTCAAATTCGGCGCTGGACCGAGACGAATCGGTGGAACTCGTCGGAACGAAATGTCATGAGGACTGCGGCCCGAGTACACGCCAGAAATTGGGGCGGTTCGATTCTCGCCGTGATACTGATCGGTTCAGTCATTGGGGTTGTGTTCCGACAACAGAATCTTCGCAGCCAGCAGGAGAAGATCACGGTCGCCCTCGATTCGCTTCAAAAGACACTTGGGACGGCTGTCCCAGTGAATATCCAAAATCTCGTCAAGATGAAGCAACCAAAACTCATTCTAGAGGACCTAAAACGTCGCTACGGTGCCACCAACGAGGTACGCGAGAAATTGTCGTTGGCCTTTGGGCTTGCTAGTTTCGGACAGGTCGAATCGGAGTACCTCGTATCTCAAATGGACGATATCGGTGATGGGGATATTGCCAATCTGATTAGCGCGCTGGGCAAGGACTCGTCGAGATCCATCGACTGGCTGAAAAAAGCGGCTGCTGAGTGCACAACACCCGAACTCCATCGCCGCAAGGCACGCCTGGCCATGGCGGCGCTCGCGATTGGCGACACAAACTTGCCGATCGACGCTTGCGAGTTCGAGGGGCGGCCTGATCCCGGCGTTCGAACCCATCTCATCGACCAGTTCCCTCGCTGGGAGCTGGATCGCGCGGCGTTGGCAGCAACCATCAACGACTCGACCAGCCCCGCGCTGCGATCTGCGGTCTGTTTAGGACTGGGGCAGATCCCGGTAAAACGAATTTCGGAGCAAGATAAAAACCTCTTTGCCGAGCTCGCAACCAAGTGGTATTCGCTTCCAGACAGTTCGACGCACAGCGCGGTCGCGTGGCTGATGCGTCAATGGGAAATCCCCGAGCCGACACTGCCCGATGCTAAGCAAATAGTTGATGGCAGGAACTGGTTTGTCAATTCGCAGGGAGTAACCTTGGTGCGGATCACACCATCGCCAGTAGTGACCAAGCTGCTTTCGGATCCGTTGGAACAAGTGCGCCAGGCTCTCACTGAGATGGAGAACGCGACACCGGAAGAAAAGGCTAAGGCCAAATTTCGCTACTCGCGCGGCGGAAACCTCTACCTCGTTGGGGAGTATGAGCCCGCGCTGGCGGATCTCGATGCGGTGTCGAAAATGGAATTGGACGATTCGATGGCAGGAGTGCGTGGTGAAATTGAGCTACGACGTCTATTAGCGTTAGCGCGATTGAAGCGAACAGAAGAAGCCGACGCGGCGCTCGCTCAATGGTCTGCTAGCGAACCCAATGCCGTCTATCGCGATTACGTAGAGAGCCTAGTGCCGCTGTGGCTCGGGCGCAAGGAGGTTGCGATTGCAAGACTTGACAAGGGGCTTGCGGGAGCGGAGTCGGCGGATCGCAGAGTGCTTTACAATCTGGCTCGTGCACTGGCGCTGTTTGCCGCCAATGAGTCGGCAACCTCCGAAGAAAAACGAAGCTGGATTGAACGCGCTTTGACTCTCCTGGAGCGTTTGAGCCAGGGAGACGAATCATCCCGTACCGAGATGCGTTCCGATACTGACCTGCGGGTTCTCCACAATGATCCTCGGTTCGTGAAATTAGCGGTTGAGCACACCAACGTTCCCGAGCAGCAGTATTGGGTTGCCAATCGCGAGGTAACGCGAGGGGAATTCAAGGCGTTCATTGACGATTCGAGTTACACAGGCGAGAAGCCGCAAGATCGAGAGATGGTGATTACCATCCTTACGAAAACTGGCATTAAGAAAACTGGCATTAAGAAAACTGGTCCGACGCTGGACCCTCCTGCCCAGAACGTGAGGTGGTACGATGCGTTGATGTACTGCAATTGGCTTAGCCGGCGGGAAGGTCGCACGCCTGCGTATCGCAGTGTCGGTAAAGAAAAGGTCAAGGACTTTCGTAATCAACAAGAGGTGGAAGTGGACAAGTGGGAACAGGTAGCGGGTGCGAATGGTTATCGATTGCCCAAAGAGTTGGAGTGGGAGTATGCATGTCGAGCCGGAAGCGACACAGCTTGGAGTACCGGGAGCGACGAGTCGCTGTTGGCATCGTATTGCCAGATGTTTCCATCGAAACTCGCATCGGTGTGCGGCCAGAAGCTTCCGAACGCGTGGGGCCTGCATGACATGCACGGCAATGTCTGGGAGTGGTGCTGGGATCCAAAGGGCTCATACGGCTCGTACCGCGTGAATCGTGGCGGCGGTTGGGACAACGTTGCTGCGATTTGCAAGTCGGCGAACCGGGACTGGTACTCGCCGGAGATCCGCAACAACTACCTCGGCTTCCGCTTGGCCCTGAGTCCATCCGGAATCCCCCAGTCGCCGGAGGCGGACAAGTAGAGCGGAGCGGTATGCGGTCGTAGGCACACGAGGTCGCGAAGGGCGGATGCCCCGCGACCGAGCAGTGCCGAAGACGGACGAGCTAGATTGTGAGAAGCAACGGGCAACGCCCCTTGCGCGCGAAGTTTTTTGGCCAAAGGTGAATGTGTGCCGATTCGAGTATTTTTGATACCAACTCTTGTCGGCGATGATGCGACGAAGGAACTCAACGCATTTATCGCGAAAGCGCTCGAATAGACCAATTGCTGGTACTTTTCCCAAAACCATGCTCCTGGGGGGCGTGCCAAGCCATGATGGTTGCTCTCGGACGCTATTTTGGCTCGCTACGTCCGAGGGTGATTGATAGCTTGGCCCAAGTCGGCTTGTTCGGGTTTGAGCTGCGGGTCGAAGTCATGACCAATCAGGAATTTTCCGAACCTCAAAACGACTCATCGAAAGGAACCGGCTTGTTGCCATAAACTCGGGGACTGTCCCCGAGTTTTTCTTAACTCGGACCCGCAAATTCTGCTGACGAGGTTTTACGTCCTAGCTTCCCCCTTTTCTTCTTGTGTTTGTTGACTTCGAATTCCACCATCACGGGGTTGCGTAAACCGCAGGGAACTGAGCGTCAGCTCCCACTCTTATTGGCATCGTGTGGATCAGATCCATGGGATAGCTTCTTGTCAGTACGCGAAACAGCCCTAGACTCGACGGGCTGACGCGGGGATGGGGTCGTCGCCATGGTCGTTACCAATAAACTATTTTGTTTCCAGGATGGCCAGCCATCGACCGTTTTTCTGGCAGCTTGAAGCGCTTCTTGGAACTTCTTGTCAGTCATCGTCTACTCCCTCTTCCTTTGGAATCCACTCTTCAAAAAGTCTAGCAGCTTGTGTTTCGGCATCCAAGTAGGTGAAAGCCCTCATCTGAATTCTTAGTCGACTTTCTTGCAATCGCCAGTGTAGAGCCTTACCAGTCTCTGAGTCTTTTCTCTTTATCGGAAAACTTCCGTTCCCCTGTATCGAAAAAAGATCGTAGTAACGCCTAGGCCCAACTCCAGTGAATGGCTCGAATTTGACATGTTTGTCGGAATCTTTCTCGCTAATTGCGTCCGTATGGTGAGCAAACGCTCGACTCTTAGGATAAGGCTCAACATAGACAACTCTGGTCACTCCCGCGGCAATAATGTGTTTTGCGCAGTTGTGGCACGGAAAAGTCGTACAGTACAGGGTCGAACCCTGCGTTGAAACTCCCAATCTACCGCATGCTAGCAAAGCCTCCATCTCAGCGTGAACCACCCGACCATACTCGGTGATGTCCTTGATTGGGGAGGAGTCTAGCTTGGCCCGCATCTCAATCGCCTCAGGACCGCTTGGGTCAGAAAAAAACTTCCTTACGATTCCGTCAATCATTTCCAATTGAGCCTGTCGATTTGAATCGATTCCTCGTCGATAGTCTCTGCCTGCCTCCGCGTCGTTGTTGCAATGAGGATCAAATGTCTGACTAGCCCAGTATAGTCCGCCATGGGCTTCCGGACATTCGTTGGCTCCCGTCGAAAGAATTTGTTTCCCACGCGTTAGTACCGCACCCACCTGACGAGATAGATCCGCAGACCTTAACGCTGCGGAATGTGCCATGTACATCGCGTATTCGTCAAACGTAGGAGTTCGGTTGGGGTGCCCAAACCAGATTTCAACCAGTCTACGGATATTACATTCTAAGTCAGTTCGGCCGTCTAAAATCTCGACGAAGAAATCCGCCAAATGGAATGTCTCATTGACTCTTTGACCAAAAGGGTCTGATAGCTCCGCATAATCCCGTGAGATAAGATCGATGGCTTGTGCGGCTGTCATCCGATTTTGAGAGGATAAATTCCGAACTCGACATTCCTCACTTTCGTGAATCCCAAGTAAAACAAAGCCGTCACCATATATGGATCGAAGCGTTTCGACTTCCTCCTTTCGTTTCAGTGAGTCAACAATCACTACTCGTTTGAAACGCGGTTGACGATCTTGCTGATTGTCAATCGATTTGGCGAAAATCCTGGCAGCAACCCCTATGGCCAATATACTATTGTTTCCCTTAACCAATCCTTCCTCCGTCCAACGCATCGAATTTCGGCGAGCATCGTTCCCGGCTTTCATATATGTTGAATACCGATCGAAGTCTGTCTGTGCCGTGGCGACCTCGAAGATTTCTGCGATTACGTCACGAGACACCTTTACGAAGTCAACGTCGTATCCAGCCAGCTTCAGTTCAATTTCGAGTCTTCGGATCACCTCTTGAAATTGGGTGCCAAGAGCACCTACGACTCCGATGACGAGTTCACAATCAATTGGTTCTAGTAGCTTGGCTTCACTTGACATCTCACCACCCCCCCTCACACCCTAAACACTTTCTTCACTTCGTCGCCTAGGTGGTTGATGACCTTTACGGCGATGCGGCCTGATAGGGGACGCGGGAAGGGGCGGGATATGGCACTGTTGAGAGTCGACCACGCGTCGGCGTCGATCTCGGCCTTGAGGGTGGTCTTCAAGGCAGTGTAGGGATCGTTTTGGCCGAGGAAGTACG
>JAJTFC010000188.1 GCA_021298315.1 Planctomycetaceae bacterium | reverse complement strand
CTGCAACAACCTCCACACACACAAAATCGATTGATCTTTTTTGTCCTCGTATCGGCCAGCGCCTTCCCGCTCTGCTCGATCGCCAACCTAACAAGGAGGTGCTCCATGCCCCGTCCACTTCGTGATGAAGTCCTTCCACCCGATGAGAGCTGTTTCGCTCACCTCTATAACCGCTGTGTCCAAGGCACCTACCTCTGCGGAATCGACCCCGCCACAGGCAAAGATTACTCCCACCGAAAAAAATGGATCGTTGAACGTCTCGAACAACTCGCCTCCGTCTTTTTGATCGATATCCTGGCCTTTGCCGTGCTCGATAACCATTTGCATGTGGTCGTCAGAACCTTACCCGACGAAGTCAAAAAACTCACAGATCGCCAGGTAGCCATCCGGTGGCTCTCGCTCCACCCGGGGTGGTTGCTCGATGAGTTCGTCTGCGTCGAGCCGACCGAAGCCCAAATCAAAGAACTCCTTGCCGATCCTGAAAAAATCGAGCAAATCCGTCGGAATCTCTCGTCCCCTTCGACCTTCATGAAGGATCTATGCGAACCGATCTCGAAACGTGCAAACAAGGAAGATGGTCGCAAAGGGCACTTCTGGGAAGATCGATTTCAAGCCCAGCGACTCATGGATATCCTGGCGATCCTTGTCTGTGTCGCTTACGTGGACCTAAACCTCATTCGAGCAGCGATGGCGTCGAGTCTTGTGGGCTCGAACTTCACTTCGATTCAAGCCAGGATACTCGGAAGCCAAAACCAGATGGCTCCGAGTCTTGCGCTAGGCAAGGTGTCGATTTGCGATGCTCAAGGGGCCGAGAGTATCGAGGATCTCTCGAAGGCTCAGTTACGCAGACGCATCGAAGCGGCCCGCAAGCAAGCCGAGCCGACGATGGTCCTCAAGGACGCTTGGATTGCAAAGTTGACGATCGACGCAAACCAATCGGTCAATCCAAACGATTCGCATTTGAGCAAGAGCGGGCTTCGAGCCAGCGACAGAGGATTCCTGGACGTAACGCTCGAGCAATACATCAAGATCCTCCAGGAGTCTCTGCGATACAGACCGGGGAACGCCTCGTTGCAGGAGCCTTCGGAGGAACTGACGGAAGTCTCCAAGACCCTCGGGGTAGCCCCGGAGAACATCCGCTGGATGATTTCCGACTACAGGAGGATCTTCCGCAGGAGTTGCCGAGTAGGGAATCCTGAGTCGATGCGTAAAGAGGCCCAGCGCAGGGGTCGCAAGTGGACGAAATACAGCAGGCACTCGGAGCTTTTTTACAGCAAGAAATCGGTGGAGTTCGATGTGGAAAACGGCAGGTTCCGAAGAGCTAAGATCCGCGTGAGCACGTCGGAATCGGGCGGCAAGATCACGGCAAGTTAGATGAGTATAAAAGCTTCTGCCTTAGTGAAATCCCGCCAAGCCTGTAATAGGTACGAATGGCACAAAAACAACTAACAAGTCTTTATTGGCTGACAGAACGCTGAAGCACCAGCGACTAGGGCCGTTGCGCTTGACGGATAAGCTCAGGGCATGACGACTGGGTGATCGACGGCCAAATCTCATCTTTACTTGGCTTCTAGCGTTCGTGCGACTCCCTGTGGCAAGATCCGCTGGATCTGTCGTGCCGGGCACTTGTTGCTGGTGCGTCTGCTAGAGCCTAAACGCAGCAAACTTGCTGGCGGGCTTCGTGAGATCGCCCAACGGCTAGCATTGGTTGGCTCCCATCGGAAGTGGCCTGCCGTCGGCAGCCAATAGCCAATCGTCCCCGGAATGCCATTCGTGCCAGGAACCTTTGCAAATCGTTCCTGGATGCTAGCAAACCAGCCCCCCAACCCGGTGCCAGGCACCGGTTGACGTGTCCTGGTGCATAATGCTTGTCCGACCACTGGGCAAATCCATCATGCTATCTCAACGAAAATCGCTTGCGCCTTGGGAAATCATCCAGTGATGGCCGGAATGTTTTCTAAACGTGACCCAAGGTTCCTCACAAACAGCGCGGGGACTGTCCCCGGCTTCTTGCCATGCGTATCAGTTGGGGACAGTCCCTGGGTAGTTACGCGTATGAGTGAAACGGTTTACGCAAGGCGTACAGTGCCATTCGTGCCTGGCACCGATTTGGGCACTAGTTGCCCGTGGTGGGATTTCGAGTCCAAGCTATTCGCCATCGCGGGTCGCTAGCTCTCGCAATGCTGGATAACTCGACTGCGCGATAAACTGAACTGAACCGTCTGCTCGCAATACAAAAAAACCATCTGAGTGGACGCTCCAAAAATGATTGACCTTGCACTCGTCGTTTAAATCAAATCTTGATAAAGCCCCGGATGGAATGGCTGGCTCGCAGTTTCCGAATCGAGATATGGCGGTTTCTGCCGCCCCTAGATGATGGTCTAATGCACCACTATCTTGGTGGCCATGCCCACCGTACCACCACCCATAATCAAACGCAGGAGAAGGCGGTCGCTCTGCGACCATGATCGTGTTGGACTTGCCATCCCGAATGTCGGCGTCACGGACTTTAGAATCCAGATACAAAATGCCATCCCGATTCTTCCAGTTTGTACCATTGACTCCGAGATAGGACGTCAAGCCAACAAACGTTTGGTGACGAATTGCAAATTGCGCAATTCCGGTTCTCGGGTCGCTCGGACAACAATAGAGAATTGGCTGCTGTTGAAAGCCGTCGTGCAAGTAATAAGGAACGTATTTTGCAAACTTATCGTTGCCCTTTGCATAGAGCTGCGTGCCTTCATGATAGGGCAGGATATCCACCAGCCAACTGCGAAACGGAGTCCTTGACGATTCTCCGTTCGTACCCGAAGGATAGCATCGCAAAGCCACCTCGCGACTCCCGATGGCCAGCCCGATCTGCCGAAGATTGTTCGTACAACTGACTTCTCTCGCGGCCTCACGAACGGATTGAACGGCGGGTAATACCAAACCGATCAAAATGGAAAGGATGGCGATGACCGTGATCAATTCGAGGATCGAAAAGCCGAACCGAACACGTCTTGGCATTGCTACGAAGTCCTATTTAGCGCACTGGCAAGGTGGCAAGAAACCATCACCGAGAACTTCTGTTGATCAAAAAGCGAACGCCGAGCAAGGATATGCCGACGAATATAAAGACCAAGTACCATGGGAAATCCCAAGACCTTTTAGACTTGACTCCCAAAAGGTCCTCGGACAGTCCAAAGTGCTCTAATGAGAATCGGTCCGGGTCGGCGGGATTGGGTTCGACTTGCCTCAAAACCATGGTCGTTTCACGTTGCCCATTGGATTCCGTGACCACCTTTGTGAGCAGTGGGGGAGTTGCGGCATTTGATTCGACCTCATACTCGGAGCTAGAAATCATGGTCCCACCCGTTGACAAATTTTGCCTCACCTCAACACATCCCCAGCCGTACTTTTTCCTAAAAGCGAACTTGCCCGAAGGCCCGGTCTGGGTCTCGTCTACGACTCGCCATGAAACGACATACGCGTCGCCGTTGGGGGAGTATTCACCGTCGAACAGGTCTAGGTTGCCTGCGGGCAAGCTCAAAAAATCGGTTCCGTTGAATGCAAACGAGAAGTGCAGATCTGGGAATACCGTCAACCTCTCATAGGGTTGTCGTGCGAGCAAAGATGGCTTCCAAACTTTCGTCGACATGTCTTTGATGAGTCGGAAGCTGGCCTCGTTTCGCGATACCAAAACGATTTCCGGACTGTCTGGATACTGAAATTGGATTCGATACCTGCCATCGTTGCACTCAAGGCGCCCATCAACGCGAGGCTGTTCGGCCGCATCGAAAGAGAAATAGAATTCCCCATTCGCCATTCGTCGCTTGTGATTTTGCAATGCCGATTTGATCTCATCGGGCCATTCAAACCCCGAATCTCCCTGCGAACGACCGGAAAGCGCGATGCAAAGGATCAACGATGAAAAAGCAACTCGGATCATGGGTTCACTCGCACCGACGCGTATATGTAGTCTGACGCCATCGCAAGCTTCCAGCGAACGGGCAACCGCCGATCTTTGGATACGACATCAAAGCCCATGCGCCCTTCCAGTGAATCCAAGGGCACTTAGATTTCAGTGGCAAAAAGTTTCGATTCACCTGCAGGCACAATCCCAACTAAATCCGGGGTCGTTAAGCATCCGCAATCTGAGTATGCACCATGAAGTTCAAGCTCGGTTGAGGTTGTATTGCGAAGCTCAAAAAAACCCTGGACACGGTAGCTATCACTAACCGCGTCGAATGTCCACGTTGTGAGCAGGTGTTCGACGACAGGAGCATCCAAGAATAATTGATAACGATCTTTTGCGTAGAGCAGCAGCACACCAAGCATCAAGACAAGAGAGCAAATCGCTAGGGAGACCTTGAAGAAGTTCTCCAAGTACGGGATCTTTTGGAACAGAATCGAAGTCTTATTCATAGAGTCTTCGCTCCACAAGCACAGAAACAACTAGGTGCCTGCAAGGAAAAATGATGCCAGAAAATAGTACGCTATTTTCTCCGTTCAGATGCGCGGCTTTCATCGGTCAATATGCCCTCGGAGATGTCCTCAGACGCAAACATGCTAAACAACACTTCGAACGATAACGGACGCTAATTACAAAGTCAAAAAAAACATTTGGGTTTTTTGCCACCGGCGATTCAGGTGCCACCGGCGATTCAGGTGCCTGGGGCGATTCAGGTGCCTGGCACGAATGGCACTGTCCACCTTGCGTTATAGGCCACGCGCCCGGTGCCAGGCACGAATGGCACTGTACGGCTTGCGTAAACTGTTTCACTCAAACGAGTTATCTCCCTTGCAGTGCCTCTGTCGCAGTCTGTCGCGGGGTTCCATCATCAGCTTGTACTGGTCCCTCCGGCGCTTGACGCATCTGGGTTCGAATCTGCCCGGTCTACAACCGACTCTACATTGCGATATGCAGCGAAGAATCTGGCGAAACATC
>JAJTFC010000187.1 GCA_021298315.1 Planctomycetaceae bacterium | reverse complement strand
GTATGACTAGTTACCGCAAAGAAAAAAACTGGATCAAGCCGTTGGCGACAGGTCGATGGCTGGCTTTTGGATTGGCATCGCTGGTCGCTTCGGTGGCTTCGGGACAGCAAGTCGTTCCCTTGCAGCACCGCTGGGAGATCGAACCAGGATTTGGAGATGTTTGGAATATCCAACGAGAGCCCCGTGCTAAGTATCTGAACATCAATGACCTGAAGAGCGATATAGCGAATGTTCGCTTCGAAGCTGCACAGAACATCTGTCAGAACTACAACCGGCCCGGTTTCAGGAAAAGCCCGGAATTGCTCAAGCTTCTCGTCGAACAACTGGGCAACCCGGAAAACTCTGTCCTTGTCAAGCGATCGATCGTCTCGGCGGCTTGTCTACTGGATGATGGTGCGAATGCTCAAGCGATTTGGCAAGCTTCCTATGAGGATCCTGGGCTAGCCCCGTTGGTCGAAAACCATCTGATCCGATGGAAATCACCTGTTGCGGCCGAATACTGGCGCAAAGTGTTGAACGATCCGAAATCCTCATCAAGCCAAATCGAAAGAGCCTTGGATGGACTAGCACAAGTTGGCCAGGAGCAAGACCGAGCCTTGTGCTTAAGCCTGCTTGGGGCCGAGCAGTCGACCCCGATCACGCGAGTTACTGCGGCTCGAGCCTTGGGAATCCTCCAAAACTCTGGACTCGTGGGACTCGCCAATGATCTTTTAAAGTCGAAAGATCCCAACAAAGAATTGCTCGCCAGTTCCTTGCTTGCCAACCACACACAGGAAGATGCATTGAGCGTTTTGGAAACCGTACTGACTCAAGGCTCATCACCCGCCCAACGCATCGCCGCCCACGCCATTGGAAAAAACTTTCCTCAACAAGGACTCTCGCGAATCGAGACCTGGGTCAAGCACCCAGACGATGAGATTCGACTCGCGGCACTAGAACTTTTGAAGAACGCTCCGTCGGAACCCAACACGCGACTTCAATCGAGGTTGCTCTCGGATCCAGATCAGGTCGTGCGAACCAGAGCAAAAGCCCAGTTGCTCGAACTATGCGACAAGGGTTTTCGACCGATCGTCGACGAGTGCATCAGTCAGAATTTATCTGGTGAGGCTTGGCAAGGTATCGAGCAAGCCATTATTCTGGCGGTCGAATTGAAAGATCGCTCGCGATGCGCTCGATTCCTAGAACTCATCGAGCATGAACAACCGGAAGTGAACATGCATGCGGCTTGGGGATTGATGGAATTAGCCGATGATCCAGCGATCATTTCAGGCATCGTTCCTCACACCCAAAAGCTAACAGCGGGCCTGGAATCTGGAAAAAAGTACCCGAAGCAAGATATCATTCGGCTGAGTTTCTTGCTGGAAGTCTTCGGACGCAATCGGTACGAGCCCGTTGCCGATATGCTCAGAAAGTACATACCCAAGAGCGATTTCAGAATGGGCAATTTGAGCCGAGCATCAGCCATCTGGGCACTGGGGAGAATCCTCAAAGATCAAGACGATCCGGCACTGCGAGCGAGTTTGAGCGAACGCATCCGAGATCTTAGCTCGCTGATGCCTGAGAATTATCTGGTGGGCTATGCGTGCATACTGACACTAGGTGAATTCGGCTTTCTCGATTCGATGCCTACGATCGATCGCTACACATTGGACTCCAAAGATGGGCTGAATTCTGCTGGCCGATGGGCCAAAGAGCAGATTCAAAAGGCCGCTAGATAGCCGCATTCAGACTCTTTTGGCCCAGGACCATCGTTTGAGCCAGCGGATTGCCGGAGTTTCTACGAAACGATGAAAAGCATCCGCGGCAAGCAGCGAGCATGCAAACGCCACGACCATGGCTGCGACTGCCCAACTGGGACTCTGTCTTGCCCATGGATCGATCAGCTTTAACACCAGGCCATTGATCAAGTAATGCACGAGAAAAAGACTGTAAGAGATTTCGCTTAGCCAAGCAAAGAGTGATGGCAGTTTGAGGTCTTGTACCCAGGACGGCGAGTAATAAAGAATTCCTGCTACCAGCAATGAAACCATAAGCTGCGGTCTGGGATTGATCACAAGACTTCCTGCAATTGCCGAGCAGTAAAGAAAGAAAAACCAACTGGGCAAACGGCCCTGCAGTTTGAAACCAAGCAATACACCTAACACATATTGGGCAGCAAAGAAGAGAAAATAGGCTTCCCAAGTTTCACTTCGACTCCAAAACCAGGCGCTTGCGATGCCAAGAGGAAAAAGAATCGCGACTTGGTATTGCACCGGATCGATCTTGTCGGAACTCCAACGCTTTGCAAGATACCCTAAAAGCAAGACAAAGCAGGACCACTGAAGTTCGACGCACAAATACCAAGTACCCGCTGAGAAGTTCCCATACCCAAAGAGATCCTGAAGAAAAAAAACATGTGCTAAAAGTTGAGGCCATGAAAAGGACTCGATCTGATTGAGCGACCAGCCGTTGCTAGTGGCTACAAAGTTCACTGCCAAGAGAACAGCGAGCATCACCAAATAGGGGATGGCCAGACGAAGATATCTTTTGAGGATCTCTTGTAAGGTTGCGCCAAAGGTTCGAGTTCCTTTATCAATACTCGCAATCAGACCACCGAGCACAAAAAAAACTGCTACTGCATAGCAGAAGTGGTTGAACAGCACATAGCCGACGCTTGGGGCGACAAGATCCGCCAGATCCGATTGCGGTGCATAGAGAGATAAGTGATGCCAAACAATGCAAACTGCGGCCAGGCCACGCAGCAAGTCAGCAACTGCAAGCCTTTGTCCTTGCCAGTGTCGTTTGCATATCTCGTGCTCGTGCTCGAAAGGCCTAAATTGATTCAAGTCGATGGCCTTTCAAGATAACATCCAAAAGCCTCTTCTCTAGTAAAAGCAGCCACCTTTAGCCTATCGGCAGCAGATCTGAACTATCCCCGAAGCGATCGGCTTTGATGCCGACTTGATGCAACATCCAAAGATAGAGGTTGCACAAGGGAGTGTTGTTGGGATAACGCCAATGACCGGACTTGTTCAATCGCCCCCCGGCCTTTCCGAGCATAAGGATGGGCAAATCGTCGTGGTTGTGACGGTCTCCATCGGAGATCCCACTTCCGTAGATGATCATCGTCCGATCCAGTAGCGATTCTCCTGATTCGTCCACCGCAGACAGTTGATCGGCTAGGTAAGCGAGTTGCTGGAGATGAAAGACGTTGATCTTTTGAAGCTTGGCTTGCTTGTCCTGGCTCTTACCGTGGTGCGAAAGATCGTGATGGCTTTCGGGGGCCCCGATCTCAGGATAGCCGCGGTTGCTCCCTTCGTTGGCCATCATGAACGTCAATACGCGAGTCGCGTCGGTTCGGATCGCAAGTCCGATCATGTCCATCATCAATTTACAATGCTCTTCCCAGACCCTTGGTACACCTGCGGGTCGAGTGTAGTTGGGCAATCCATTTTCACCTAATTGCAGCTTGTCGCTCCGTCCGATGCGGTTCTCGACATCACGCACCGCATAGAGGTATTCGTCGAGTTTACGCGAGTCAGCCGCACCTAGCTTTCGCTTGAGGCTGTTGGCATCCTCTAAAGCATAATCCAACACACTCTTTCGCCGAGCGGCACGAGGTGTCGCCGGGCTACCCTCAGTGACTTTGTCCGGCGTCCCAAAGAGTCTTTCGAATACGCTCGATGGATCCATCTCTTTGGCAAGCGGACTCGATTCGTTGCGCCAAGCCAGATTGCTCGAATAGGCGCAGGAGTAACCGCTATCGCAGTTCCCCGACTGCGAGGAACCTTCCATGCCTAACTCGAGCGATGCAAACCGAGTCTTATGACCAAGTCCTTGGGCAGCAACTTGGTCGATCGATATTCCGTTCTTGATATCCGCCCCATCGGTTTTCTTAGGATGGGCACCCGTGAGAAACGATGCCCCGCTGCGAGCGTGATCGCCAGGACCATCGCCATGGTCTCGGGCTCCATCGAGGGTCAATCCCGTAAAAATGTTCATCGACTTGCGATGCTTGGCCAGCACTTGAAGGGTCGCTGGAAGTTCGAAATTCGTCCCTTCGGTGCCCGGCGTCCAATCCGCCATGTGGATACCGTTGGGCACCATCATAAAAAGCATTCGAACAGGCTTTTCGTCTTTCAGTGCACTGGCCCTAGAGACAGGCATCATGGCTTCAAGCCACGGCAGTGTTATTGCGGTACCTACCCCGCGCAGTACAGTTCGCCGATCGAGTTGTTTCATGGCAAGTCCTCGTCCCTAGTCCCTTTTCGTTGGAAGGGATCACTGGTGATAATCCCAAGCAATAGATCGCCAAAGCGATAATCGTTTTTGGAAGCGTTCGATAGGATTTGATCGATCGCGCATCGATCGTAGTATTCTAATCCGCGTCCAATCCCGTAAATCATCATCTTTTCGGTCAGCGTACGAACAAATTGCTCGGATTTTTGATCGCGAATCAGACGGATCAGATCGCCCGGATTGTTGACGGTCTCACCCGTAGGCAATTGGCCCGAAGCATCGATCGGAGCCCCTCGATCCGTGGTTCTCCAGCGACCGATCGCATCGTAGTTCTCAAGGGCTAACCCCAGAGGATCCATCTGCTTGTGACAAGCCGCGCAGGCGGGATTGGCCCGGTGTTGCTCAAGCTGCTGGCGCAGCGTGCCTACGAGCTCTCCCTTTTCCAATTCCGGAACTCCAGCAGGAGCAGGTGGAGGAGGAGTCCCGAGGATATTGTCCAAGATCCATTTGCCTCTTTTGACCGGGCTGGTTCGTGTAGGGTTGCTAGTGACGGCCAGCACCGAGGCATGGGTCAAGATCCCCCGTAGAAACGCGCAAGTTTTTCGTTCATGAACGAAAAATCCGCATCGAGAAGTCGCAGCACACTCATGTTCTCCCTGAGGATATAGAGGAACAGGTAGTAAGTTTCCGTCCTGGAGTAATCGCGAATTTGCTGATTCCAGTCCGGAAACATTCCTTCGTTGGGAACAAAGCTATCGAGCTTGCGCAGTGTGAGCCATTGTCCTGCGAAATTTCGCACAAAGTCTCTTGCCCGATCATCCCGGATCATCCGATCGAGTTGGGCGGCGAGCACTCCGGGCTGACGCAACTGTTTTTTCGAAGCGAGGGTCAAGAGTTCGCGGTCTGGGGTCGAACTCCAAAGAAAGTAACTCAGTCGCGTCGCGAGTTCAAACTCGCTCAAGAGCGGGTACTGCTCACCTACCTTGGTAGCAGGCTCCTCGATTTTGAACAAAAAGTTGGGGCTCACAAGTATCGCCGTCAGTGCCGTTTGCAGGCCGACCTCATAGCTGTCCCCAGTTTGCACGGTTTGATCGACGATTGCTGCAAGACGATGAAGTTCCTCGTCGGTCGCAGGTCGTCGAAACGCACGGCTGGCAACCCGGCGCATCACATCCTTGGCCGCCTCGCTGACGGATCGCGTGGCCGAAGGGATCGAATCCCTGACCAACTCACGATGGGTTTCGGGCAAAGCCGTATCGGGAATTTTTTCGATGGGCTTTTGACCGGTGAGTCGAAGGTCGTAGATGTAGAGATTGGTGTCTTCTGCGGGCTTGCCATCCTTGGCAGGAATGTAGTGATCGTTGACAAAAGCGATTTCCAAAATCCGTTTCCCTGTGCGAAGTCGCAGTGGGATCTTGAACGACTCGGGATTGTTTGGGTTCTCTGTCTTGACCGTTACCTCTTCGACTTTCTTGCCATCGACGGAGATCACCACCTTAGGGTACCGACCTTCGGCTGCCGAACCGGACATTCCCAGTTCGAGCATGTAGCGACCGGTCCAAGGTGCTTGTTCTTCGAACTCCGTTTTTCCGTTGGAGAAAAAGACGAATCGGCTTCCTTCAAACTTACCTCCGGAGTCGGATGTCAATTGACTGATCTTGCGGGGCGAATCGTACATCGGACCGGAACTTGGTGCGACGATGACTTTTTGGCTGATTTCTTCGGCGGCTCGGAGATATTTTTCCATCAGGAGGGGGGGTAACGTCAGCACGTCACCGATGTTATCGAAACCGTATCCGACGTCGTCTCCGGGAAAGCCTGCTGCTGGTTCGTAATCGATCTTGAAAAGATCTCGGATCGAGTTGCGATATTCAAAGCGATTGATACGCCGCAGGGTCACGGCACCAGGGTTTGGGGTTTTGCCGCAGTCGATATCATTGAGCGTGCTTTTGATCCACTCCGAGACAGCCTTGCGTTGTGCATCGCTTGGCTGAGGAGAGTCTGCCGGGGGCATGTCGGCAATATCGAGCCTTTGGGCAACTTTCTCCCAAATCCTTCGTTCTCGAAAGACACTCTTGGCATCCGCGAAATTGTTTAGGGCAAGACCGCTTTCGGCCTGGGCACCCGAGTGGCATCCTGAGCAGTATTGACTGATGATCGGTTGAATGGTGCTTGAATACTGCTCGTTTCGCTTTTTCCAGTCCGTCGCCATGGCTTGCGGGACGAACAAGCCTAGAGCTAAGTTTAAAAGCAACAAGCAGATAGTAGAATGACGGTGGGCTCTAGCCATTACGCAATAATCACCTAGGAAACAGACCCTCTTACGAACATCAAATCACTAAGGAATTGTACCTGATGAGTTCCACAAGCGAAGAATTGCTGCAAAAGAAATGTCTACCCTGTGAGGGGGGCGTGGAGGTTTGTTCGCTCGAACGAGCCAAATCCCAGCAAACAGCCGTCCCGAACTGGGAGCTTAGGCCCGATGGGAAATGGATTGAGCGATCCGTTCGCTTCAAGAATTTTGTGAAAATGATCGAAGCGGTCAATCGGATTGCGGAGTTGTCCGAGGCCGAGGGCCATCATCCGGATTTGCATTTGACTGGGTATCGGAATCTCAAGATCGAGTTGACGACGCATGCCATCGGCGGCTTGAGCGATAACGATTTCATCTTAGCGGCCAAGATCGATGCGCTGCTGGGGGAAAAGCCGACCGCTGATGGACGCTAATATTCGCTAATGAAGACCCAAAGCCGGACCGCTAATAGACGCTGATGAACGCTGATGCGGCGCCCTGGATGATGCTTAGGTTTGAACCGTTAGCCGACTAGCGCAAGCGTCGGGCATTGACCGTACAGGGCACAGCGCAATCAACCATCTTCACGGGAACCAATCCACCTCCATCGCACCTGGCTCTTTGGCTGTTCCCCTAAAGCCTAATGCCTAACGCCTAAAGCCTTCCCCACCCGCCTGGCTCCCTTTCGCCCCCGGGCTTTGACGGGGGAGAAAGGGCGGGGGGATAGAGGGGGTTGACCGCGCGTAAGGCTGTTTTTCTGAACCGCTGATGGACGCTAATATTCGCTAACGAAGACCAAAACCGGACCGCTGATAGACGCTGATGAACGCTGATGCAGCGCCCTGGATGATGCTTAGGTTTGAACCGTTAGCCGACTAGCGCAAGCGTCGGGCATTGACCGTACACGGCACAGCGCAATCAACCATCTTCACGAGAACCAATCCAC
>JAJTFC010000073.1 GCA_021298315.1 Planctomycetaceae bacterium | reverse complement strand
GTCTGATCTGTCCGATCTGTCCGATCCGTCCGATCAAGTCTTTCCCAAGTTACGTGGGCCGAAGCGCCAGTACAAGGCCGGCGTTACCAATTGATCCAAAATAGTCGTCGATACCATCCCGCCAAAGACGACCACCGAAAGAGGATGCAAGATTTCTTTTCCGGTTTCCCCGGCTCCCAACAGCAACGGCAATAGCCCCACGAAACTCGTGCATGCGGTCATCATCACCGGCGTGAGCCTCTCTAAACTCCCACGAATGATCATCTCTTTGCTGAACGACTCTCCCTCATGCTCCATCAAATGCTGGTAGTGGGAGATCATCAAAATCCCGTTGCGACTGACGATTCCCACAAGAGTGATGAAACCTACCCAATGGGCTACCGACAAGTTAATCGATTCGACCCATGCTTTGGGCCAAGACCACCACGGCAATCCAGCGAGCACCGACGGGTCGGGTCGCTCGAAGCAAAGGAGCATGGCCACTGCACCGATTGCCGCAAGCGGAACGTTGACGAGAATCTGAAAAGCTGCAGACCACGACTTGAGACACTGCACCAGTAGCAACAAGATTGCCATCAGTGCCAGACTTCCAAAGAGCATCAATCGGCGGTTGGCTTGTTGCTGCGCTTCAAACTGCCCACCGATCTCCAAGTAGTAATTGCCATCAAGCCTTTCGAGTCTTTCTTGGATAGGACGAACCTGTATGGCGATGTCTCTGACGACACTGGCCAAATCGCGGCCTTGGACATTGCACTGGACAACGATCCGGCGCTGGGTGTCTTCGCGATTGATCGTGTTGGGCCCTGTCGTATCGATCACCTCGGCAACTTGGCCCAATGTCACGCGCCTGCCCGATGGCGTATCGATGATCGTCGACTGAATTCTTTCGGGAGAACTTCGGGACTCTTCGTCGTACCAAACAACCAGATCGTGGTACTGGGGCCCGTCGAGCACTTGGGAGACGACTCGGCCTTTGTAAGCGGTCTGAAGCAGTTCCGCTAGATCGCCCGGTGTGAGTCCGTAGCGGGCCGCCTCTTGTCGTTTGATCTGTAAGCGAATCTGCGAAATCTCGACCTGGGGTTCAGCTTGCAAATCCACCACACCCGGCACATCGCGGATCGCGTCGATCAGGTCGTGGCTGATTTCTCGAAGTTGCCGCAAGTCTTCTCCGAACGCCTTGAGAGCAATCTGAGCTCGTACCCCGGTCATGATATGATCGAGCCTATGAGAAATCGGCTGACCGATATTGATTTGAACCCCAGGAATATTGGTGACACGCTCGCGAATCTCCTCGATGATCTTGCGCGATTCGCGAGCTTGCTGCTGATATCCAAATGACTGCAAACCCGGCAATCTTCGTAGTACTGCCCAAGCAAGACCGGGTTTTGGGATCCTTGAGAGTCGAGTTTGCACATCGATCTCTGAGGAATGGACACCTTCGGCATGTTCGTCCAATTCTGCTCGACCTGTTCTTCGGGATGTCGAGACAACTTCAGGTATCTCCATGAGCATCTGTTCGCATCGTTGCGCCACTCGAATGCTCTCTTGGAGGCTTGTTCCCGGTGAGCATTGCAAGTTCACTGTGTAGCTCCCTTCGTTGAACTCAGGAAGAAAGGAGCCTCCCATCCAAGCGACTGAACAAATCGAAAGGATTGCACCGATGGCAGTCGCTGCGATAACCGTACCGGTATGATCCAGTGTCCAAGTCAATATGCGACGAGCAATCGCTTTGAGAATTCTGACCAACCAAGCGTCTTGTTTATCCGAAAGAAACCTTGCCCCAGGAAGTAGATAGGAGGCGATCACCGGGGTGACTGTAAGCGAAACCAGCAAGGAGCAAAGGAGAGACACGATATAGGAAAGACCCAGTGGAGCGAACATTCGCCCTTCGAGCCCGGTCAGCCCAAAAAGAGGCACGACAACCAGCACAACGATCATAGTGGCATAGACAATCGAACTGCGAACTTCCCTCGATGCCCCATAGACGACATCCAAAGTGGAACTGCGCTGCGTGATCGGCAACTGGCGGTTCTCTTTGAGTCTGCGAAAGATGTTTTCCACATCCACGATGGAATCATCGACCAGATCACCAATCGCGACGGCGATCCCTCCTAACGTCATCGTGTTGATCGTCGCCCCCATTGCCCTAAAGACCATAAAGGTCATCAAGATCGAAAGTGGCATCGCTATGAGCGAACAGACGCTGACTCGAAAATTCCACAGGAAGACAAACAGGATGACCACCACCCACAAAGCTCCATCTTGAACCGCTTCAGCAACGTTAGCTACGGCAGCTTGGATAAAGCTCGATTGTTGAAACAATCGTCTTTCGAGAATCATCTGCGGAGGAAGTTCTTTTTCGATCGATTCCAATGCAATTTGGATTTCACGATCAAGCTTGATCGTGTCGACGCCCGGTTGCTTTTGAACTGCAAGAATAACCCCCTGCCCACCCTGGATGCTGCCATTTTGTAAGTTTCGGACGTTGGCACCTCCGTCACCACGTCGAATGGGCCCACCAAACTGCACATCGGCAACTTCCCTTACCAGAACCGGACGCTGCTCTCGCCACAGGATCGGAGTGTTCTGGAGATCCTCCAGCGATAGCGACTGACCACTGATCCGCAAGATCGATTCCTCGGTATCCCGAACCATCAATCCGCCGCCTGCAAGCACATTGGCCCTTTGGATTGCCTCGGTCAGCTGCGCCAAAGAGATGTTTTGTGAAGCCAATCGCTCCGGTGAAGTCACAACCTGATACTGCTTGAGCATTCCCCCCATGACAGTCACCTGCGCGACACCTTGAATCCCCCTTAAACGGTTTCGAAGGGTGAATTCACCAAAGGTACGCATCGCCATTTGCAAATCCTGGTTCTGCTGATCTTTGACAACAGCAGGACGGATTCCCAAAAGCAAAATCTCACCCATGATCGAGGAGATCGGAGCCATCGTAGGATTGCCAGCTACAATTTGATCTCTGGCGACAGAGAGCTTTTCCTGGACGATCTGCCGATCCCGATAGATGTCGGTCCCCCAACCGAATTCGACCCAGACGATCGAAAGTCCGATCGCCGAAGCCGATCGGACTCGCTGGACCCCCGTTAGTCCATTGAAGGAATACTCCAATGGACGAGTCACAAGCATTTCAACTTCTTCTGGAGCTAAACCTGGTGCTTCGGTCATCACCGTCACAGTGGGACGATTCAGGTCTGGGAAGACATCGACCGGGATTCGTGCCAGTTCCCACAGTCCAGCGCAGGCGCAAACCACCGCTAGAAAAAGCACCAACGGCCGATGGTTCAAGGATAAACGAATGATTCGATCAAACATACCAGACCCTCTATTGGACCGCCGCATATCCGGTCTGAAGTGCCGAGACGCCTTCGATCACCACCGTCTCTTGGGGATTGAGTCCCTTCAGAATAGTGACCCGATGGTCGTCGCTTGCCCCGAGGGTAACTCGGCGTCGCTCGAAGGTCCCGTCGGTCAATGCGACAAACACATAGGATTGGCTTCCTTCACGCAGGATACTCGACAGAGGAACCGCTGGTTTGCTTTCGATAGCGTTACCAGCACGCTCTTGGTAAGTGGCCGACTCGGGGATTTCGATCGACAGTCTGCAAAGCATATTGTGAAAGACCAACGCGTCAGGCTCGAACTCGACTTGGGCCCACACCGATAAAGTTTGTCCCCGGTTGCTTAGCGACTTTCCGCTAGAAAGAACGACGCCTGGGAAACTGCGATCATCCTGTGCAACGCTTCTGCATCGTAGCGTTTGTCCTTGGTGGATCGCTCCAGCATCTTTTTCAGAGACGTAAGCTTCGATCAGTCTCGCGGAAGTATCATGCAATTCGAACAATTCTTCCTCTGCC
The DNA here is from genome assembly GCA_021298315.1 of Planctomycetaceae bacterium. Taxonomy (GTDB): domain Bacteria; phylum Planctomycetota; class Planctomycetia; order Pirellulales; family Pirellulaceae; genus JBKCUI01. Next base: position 20,679 of record JAJTFC010000073.1, on the reverse strand, counting down.
GATACGGTATGCCCAATCGCTTTATTGAATCCGACAACCGTTCCATCGATAGGAGCTGTCACAGGATAGTACTGCAGTACCTGTTGCGACTGAATGATCGCTTCGATCTGCTTGTCCTGGATCCCAAGGAGTCTGAGTTTACTGATCGAGTTGTCATACTGATTCCTGGCAGAAACAAGTTGGTTTTCTGACTCTAGCCTTTGCCGCTGCGGAACATTGGATCCCGCTTGGCGAATATTAGCCAAAACAGACTCGCGGAATTTTAGCTCAAGATAAGCTTGGATGCCGCTGAGTTGCATGTCCTGAAATTCGCTGCTCGATACAAGCGCCAGTGGTTCTCCGCTGCGTACCGATGCTCCGCGATCGACGAGAATCTGGTGGATCCTGCCCGACAATTGAGGCGATACACGCGAAAGTTTCGAAGGAGGTAAACTAACCACACCGTCGATTGAAACGATCTTGGTAATACCCTGAATCTGTGCGATCTGCGTTTTGAGTCCAATATCTTGCATCGCTTCGGGACTGAGCCTTAGTACCCCTTGGGAGAAGAGGTGCCCAAGCTGCCTGCTACCTTGAGTCATCACACGATCACCGGGAACCAATTCACCTCGGGTGACCTCTGCATATCGACCCGAATGGACTCCGATAGCAATCGGAATTTTTTGAAACAAAGAGGCTTTTCCGGAACGCTCTTGTTCGACCAGCACAAAACGTTCGGCACCGTCTCGAATGATCGCCGAGACAGGAACCTGCAATTTCGGCGATGTTGAGCCCTGACCGATTCGGACTCGACCCGTCATTCCGGGCAACCATTCGCCCAGATTGGAATCATCATTGGCGCAATCCACCCAAGCCGTAGCGACATGGGTTCGAGGATCTAGAACTTTTTCAATGACTTTTATGGTTCCGGAAATAGACCTGTCCTGACCGCTTGTTGGAAAGAACTCGACGAAGTCTCCTTGGCTTACTCTTGAGATGTCTTTTTCGAGGATTTCTATCCGAAGCCATAGCGTCGACAAATCGATGATCTCCAAGACATGTTCCTTGGGATTGACGACCTTGCCTACGGTCAGATCGTTATGCAGAACCGTACCTGCAATCGGGGCGGTGAGTCCGAGTCTAACGGATTGATAGACACTGGGCTCAGCTACGATGCGTTCGAGGATCGCCGGATCGAGACCAAGTCCAACCCATTTTGCTTTGGCAATTTTCAATGCCGTTTCCTTTTGGAACAAGGAAGCCTGAATCTCTAAGAGTCTTGCCGCTGGAATCGAACCACTTTTGCTTGCTTCCTGAGCACCCTGGAAAAGTTGTTCGTCCAGACGGACTCCAGCGACTAAATCCCGGATGTCCTTTTGCATCTGCTCGATCATCGGTGAGGCAATCTGAGCCACGACTTGGCCTGCTTGAACTTTATCTCCAGCGACCACCAAAACCGAGACGACCTGGCCTTCGATGGGCGAGCCGACCAGTGCATGATTGTTCCAAGGAACGGTCAATGCTCCAAAGGCATTGAGAAAACTCGCGAGTGGTTTCTGTGAAACCTCTTCGGTCTTGACTTCGATTGCATCGCGAGCCATCGCACTTAGAATCAAAGTCCCCGTCTTTTCGTCGACTTCCACCCCCTTGGTTGGCAACGGTTTGTGACCCTCGTGCGCTCGGATATTCCCAGTGCCTTGAAACTCAAAGCCCAAGAAAACGCACGTTGCAAACCAAAATAGAACCCTCAGTGACTTGCGGATCATTTGCACTACTCTTTGATGTAAGACTCGGGTGCTCTGAGTGTATCGGGTTGCTCTTTCGCTGATCTGACAAACTCATCGATGCAAGGAGGGCAACAGAAGGTGTACGCTTTCGAGTCGATGATCCACACGAACTGTTCATTGGCCTTGGTTTTTGAGATCGGACAGATCTTGTCACCAGGCATCGGTTTATCATCGTGATTCGAGCGAATCCCTTTGAACTTGATCGATGGGATGGTCTTGCCATTGGCCTCGATATCCGCAGCGGTGTATTTACCCCCTGGGGTCAAATAGAGACTTTCTTCCTCGCCTGCCTGAGCCGCATTGCCCATCGGTTGGTGAGCTTCATGGGCTTTGAGTTCAAAGGCAATGCGAAAACGTTCACCAGAGATTGCAATGTTGGGGACCGTTACGCGTATGGACTTGCCTAACAATTCTTTGGGTATCTTGCCTACAAACTGGGATGTCTTGCCCTCGCTATCCCCAGACTGAGGCTCGGGGGTAAGTTCGATATTTCTCACCTCGACGGAGTCTTCGTGCTTGGCAAATGCCTTGATCGTTTGCACCTGAATCTCCTGGACTCGAGATTCATCTTTTCCGAGCATGAAGAGTCTGAGCGTACCATCTTCCTGCAAGAGAGCTTCGGCGTGATAACTTTCAGCACCCAGTGGCACGATCGTTCCCCCGTGAGCCCCAGGTGGATGTTCATGTTCGTGTCCATGGTCGTGGTCGTGCTTTCCAAGATCGGTTTTTTGCTGGCTCGACTTGGCCGAGTCCGACTTTTGCTCGCAACCTAAAAACAAGCCGACACAAATCAGTGCACTATAAAAGATTGGTCGAAAAAAGATTGGTCGAAGGAATTTAGCAAATTTCATTATAAAGCCTCGCAACTAGGGACGTATCGAAGTTAGCAAACATTCGGTGCGCTACGGAACTTAAACTCAAAGTTTCCATTGCGACAATTTTTGGGTTGGATTCTCGACGATTCGAGAATCGATTCAGATCACCCAAGAGCTTAAGAGCGACAATCTAGAAAGGATCGTCATCGGCGCATGCTCGATCACCAAGGGCCTTGATAATCGAGAGGCCATCAAAGAGATGAGAGCATGCAGATCATCACGCTGGCATAATCCGTCAGAAATATCGGCACCGACAGGAGCATGTTTTTTCGTCTTCGAAGACTCAAATTTGACAGAGCTGACTTGCGTTGCAACGCACTGGATAGACGTTTTGCAATTGCATGTATCGGTGCTTAGCCTCGGGCTAGAACCTAATTGTTTCCCAGTGGACTTGGCCGATGCAAATTTGGATTTGCATTTGCTACAAGCTGGTTTTGTTGCAGAAACTATTGCCGACTGCTCAGATCCTCCAGCCAAGGCTCCTGATGCCATACAACAGCACGAAACTCCAGCGACGGTCTGCTGGATCGTCACCAAGAAGATCAAAACGAGTTTTATCCATGCACTTTGCATAACATCGAGGCTAGTCAAAATCCGTGCTGGAATCAAGCCGTATTGGCCGGATCGGTGGCTACTTGCGGCACCTTTTCCCCTTGGTAATTCATCGCAAAATAGATCAAAACGGCAAACACCAGCAGGCTTAAACCGATCCAATATTGCTGCCAATTCACGTCCGAACCGCTCGTACATATGGCTAACCAAGTGCCGGTGACTAAGTATCCAGTGAGGTTCCCAATGCCACCGACAAGCAGGCTCAAGAGGGCTTGGGCTCGCGTCCGCCACTGCGGTGCGATCCTCTTGGCAAGATAGATTTGGGTGGAAATGTAGGTGAACGTGTAAGCCAATCCGTGCAAACCAACTCCAAGCAGAAGCGGGATTTGGCCGTCCATTGCATAGAAGAAATAACGTAGCAGGCCCGTGGAAAGACCAACGAGGATCACTCGCTTAAGCTTCCACTCGACCATCACCGAACCGATCGCGAACATGATCACCACCTCGATGACTTGTCCTAGAGACATCCATGCGCTGGTGCGCAGCATCCCAAGATCTTTCATATGCATCGGTGTGTAGGGGTAGAAGGCAGCAAAAGGAATCGCTACAAGTGCCGCAGTGATAAAGATCACCCGGTGATCGTGTTCCTTCAGGAGCGACAGGGCATCGAGTCCAAACCTCTGTCGCAACGTCAATCGGCCAGAAGTGCTTGATTGCACAACCCCTGCCGGCAAGAGCAATGTGTATGCTGCAAGAACAAACCAAAGAAAACCGCTGAGTGCAAAGGTGTTTTCGCTGGCGTCCAACTCAAGGCCACTGACGATCCAGCATCCTGCCATCCAACCGGCAGTACCCATCGCGCGAATTGCCCCGAACTGTCCATGCGCGTTGGCAACTCGCGCAAGAACGATCGAACCCGAGAGACTGTTGGTAGGGACGCTCAGGAGTGCTTGAAGCTGAATCAGGAGCCAAATGCTCAGCCCTCCTAGTTGTTGTTTCAAGGCAAACGCAGTGACCAATGATAAGAGCCCAGCTCCTATGCTGACCCATCGCAGCACTTGGATGGGGGGAACCGAACGATCGGCCATTGCCCCGAAGAAAAGGGGAGACAGCAATGCAGCCACAGCCGATGCCCCGAATGCAAAAGGTGTCCAAGCCCCCAATCCGCAAGCTTGTAGAACTGTACCCATAGGCACAAACCAAGCTGCAAGCGCCATGCCGTGCAGGAACAACATCGCCATGAGCTCGAATCGCTGGATCCATGGCAAGGGCTGTTCCACTGAATTTCCGTTTCCTGGGATGGTTGAATCTTTTGCTCTTCGAGACCTTTTATTCGCTGTTACGCTGCAAGCTGAAGGCTGAAGACTCGAGATGGCTAGGGCGATTCGGGGATCTCGATCGGATTGGCCGTGCACTGGATGATCCAGTTGGCGTAGTCCTCGGTCATCCACTGGTACGTTCGAGCGGTGATCTCGGGAACTTCATAAGGATGCCTAGCGCGGATCAGTTCGACAACCGCTGGCATGCGTTCGAGGGTGGTTTTCACACAAAGTTTATGTTCTGAACACTGCTCGTATTTCCCTTTCCACAGGTAGGTGCTCTGAATCGGCCCGGAGACTTGGGCACAAGCCACCAGTTGTCGCTCGACCAAAACCTCGGCGATATCATCAGCGATAATATCGTCGGGAAAGGTTGTTGAGATTTCTACTAGGTTATCTACTTGGATCCAGTTGCTCGAAGAAGCGTCCAAAGCTTTGTCCCTCGGTTGATCTGCGATCGATAGTCCCATGCACTTGATTCATGCATGGTTGATTGGGACTTTAGGTTACTCGTACTGGAGGGCTTTCGCAAGATTCAATCGAGCAGCGCGTTCGGCAGGAAACATTGCTGCAAGAATCACGATGAGCACCTCGGCAACCAACGCCCCAAGAATGAAACCTGGATACCACTGGAAACGGACCGCATGCCCAGTGACGATCAAGGTGCTCAGGTTCATCGCACCTGCGACGCCGACCCCCAAGAGAACTCCGGGAAGAATACCGATGAAGGCCATGATTAACGCTTGGGCGAGAATCATTCGTCGTATCTGCCCTCGCGTCATAGCCACAACACGGAGCATTCCGATCTCTCGGGTTTGTTCGAGAATATTCATCGCAAGGGTGTTGATCAGACCAAAAGCGGCGATCAAGGCTCCCAGGAACAGCACAACCCAAAGACCACCGACGACTCCATTGATCATGTTCTCGATGATGCTTGCCATTTCTTGAAACGACTGAACCATGAGCCCTTCGGAGTCAGCGAGCTTCTGAAGCGATGCTTTGACTTGACTCCTCTTGGCAGGATCGGTTCGGACGATGACCGCATCGGTGCCATCGACACTGAGCAAGCGTTTGGCCTGCTCGGTTTGCATATAAAGAGTCAATCCGCCTGCCATGTACTCGTTGGTGACTCCGATGATTGGCAGCTTAACCTTGCCCTCGGTTGTTTCAAGTTCGACCAGATCCCCGACGGCCAGTTGGGATCGTTCGGCCAGGACCGATCCCAACACCACCTTGCCCTCGCGGATGCCTTGCATGACCTGATCCTCTTTGCCTTGGACCAAGTCAAAATAGTCTTGGGTCTGCGAGTTGAATTGGCGAACGATGACAATGACGCTCAGTTCCCCGGCGCGCGCACTTACAAACCGCATCGTGTCGCTGACTAGAACGCCATCGACTGCGGCAACCTTTTCAGGAAACCCCTCTGGCATATCGGCTGCATGACCACTGCCCATATCGGGCATCGCGGCCCGAACGAAGAAGTCACCGACGATGGTTCTTTTGTACCAAAACTGCACGTCGCGGATGTTATCGAGAATCGTAAAGGCCATGCCCAAGCCCATGGCCATCGCGACCAGCAGGATACCGATGGTCATCGCCGAACGCCCAGGATGCCGTAACACCTGTCGTCGCGCTAGTTGTGCTTCTACGGGCATCCAAGCCATCAGCGGAGCGATTGCGATCCTGGTCAATAGCGGAAGCGACGCAGGCAATAGAAAGATTACACCCAGAATCACCATCACGATACCCGCCGTCCCGAATCGCACCGAGATGTACTGGTAGGTCGAAGCCCACACAATCAGCAGTCCGAGTGCGATAACGATCCATCCGATGACGAACCAAAGGGCCCATAGGGTTTTCGAGTCCGACTCGGAGACACTCTTCATCGCCTCGGCCGGTGAAGCCTTTGCTGCAGTCATGGCGGGCAAACTAGCACCCAAAAGCGACACAATAAATCCACATCCAATCGCAAGACAAATGGGGATGATCCCCACCGAACTGCTTGGAATCGAAATCCCCAGGAGCGTTGCAGTCGATTGATTCAGAAGTCCCGCACCAAAATAGCCAACGATGCAACCGAGGATGCTTCCAAGAATCCCAAGGATCGCCGCTTCTCGCAGTACCATCGAAAGGACTTGCTTGCGCGTCGTGCCGATGGCTCGAAGGATTCCCAATTGACGCCGGCGTTCTCCGACGTTCATCTGGAAAGTGTTGAAGATGATGAACCCAGCCATCACCAAGGAAAAGATCGTTGCTATGAGTAGGCCTCGCTGGATCGCGACGGTGCTTTCGTTTGCCAAGTCGCTTCGCATCGGTGGCTGACGAACATAGACCCCCTGGGGAAGTCGCTGGGCTATCTTCGCCTGGATTGCATCGAGTTGTTTTTCATCAGCGAGCACTAGTTGCACGATATCGAGTTTATTGACCGAGCGAGTCCATTTTTGGATCGTTCGAGTCGGGGCCATGAGGACCGAAGATTGAAACGCCGATGCGGCGGTGTTGGACTTGAGCAACCCCGCAATTTTTGCCGATTGATTCCCCGACTTGGTGAGCAACTTGACTTCTTGACCGACCGAGAGCCCCGCCGACTTGGCCAATCCCTCGTCGCACCAAACCTCTGGCTCTTGGGATTTGGACTCATCGCCTGAGTCGCTGTAAGGGTCTTTCCCCGAGACATACTCGACGTTTCGCACTTTGCGGTCTTCTGCGAAGTCGACTCCTAGGAGTTGGACGCGATGCTTGCGATCGGGTTTGCCGTCGGCATCGAGTGTTGCCAAGGTCGAGTATCGGCGAACCGATGGAGAGATGACCTCGATCCCTTCGAGTTCTTTGAGAAACAGAACCTCGCGGATATCAAAGGATCCCCCTCCGGCAGCTTGGATCTCCAAATGGGCATTTCCCGTAACGTTTTGAACCATCGCTCGCTGTGCGAGCTTAGCGCTATCCGAAGCGATGTAGGTTGCGACAATTGCTCCGGCACCGATGATGATGCTCAAAAGAGTCAAAAGCGACCTAGCAGGTCGGCTCTGCAATTCCCTAAGCGAGAGTCTCGAAAGAGCCATCTGTTACTCCGCTCAGCCCGTCGCGTTTTGAACTGAGGACGCATGAAAGACCGACGCGTTGGCTTCGAAATCCTCTTGGGCAATATCGCGTTCGATGTTCCCATCCTTGAATTTCAAAAGTCGAAAAGCAGTTTTCGCAACCGTTGCATCGTGGGTGACCATCACGATCGTCTGCCTCGAATAAGTCGCAAGATCTCGAAGCAATTCGGTGACGCGTCCACTTTGCCTTGAATCAAGATTCCCGGTAGGTTCATCGGCAAGGAGAATCACCGGTTCGATCGCTAGTGCTCGGGCGATTGCCACTCTCTGTTGCTCTCCACCCGAGAGCTTCGAGGGCACATGGTCCATGCGGTGACTCATCTCGACTCGTTCGAGGGCTATCTGAGCGCGCTGCTGAGCTTGCTTCCATGGAACCCCATCGAGTTGAAGCGGGAGAGAGACGTTTTCGATCGCACTGAGCGTTGGGATTAAATTGAATGCTTGGAAGATAAAGCCGACCTTCCTGCGTCGAAGCAAGGTTCGCTGATCGTCGTCGAGATTGGCGATGTCGATGCCGTCGAGCAAGACTTGGCCCGAGGTCGGTGGTTCAATCCCCCCGATGATGCTCATGAGGGTACTTTTGCCCGAGCCGCTTGGACCCATGAGCGCAACGAATTCACCCGGTTCGATCTTGAGGTTAACACCCTTGAGAACATCAACAGCCAGATCACCGGCTCCGAATTGTTTGGTCAGATTTCTGACTTCGATGATCGGCATTAGCGACTGGCTTGGATGAGGGGCAAAACGGTGAATCAATCAAGGGATGGACTGGGCATTGTATCAGGATTCCTATCTTTTGGAGAGCTACAGAAACGACGATTCTTTGGTAAGATCTATCGATAGGGAAGACTGGGATATTGTTTCTTCGAATGCATTGCGTGGGATCCGATGAGAATTGCCGTTACCGGAGCGACCGGTTTGCTTGGGAACAACGTAACTCGCTTGGCCCTTGATCAAGGGATCCAGGTGGTAGCTATATCGAGAAACGCATCGAGTGCCTTATCGCTTAAAAACTTAAATGTCGAAAAGCTCGATGCAGATATCACGCAATGGGAATCGCTCGATCGCATCGAGGGTAAGATCGATGCACTGATCCATTCGGCGGCGCACATCCATATCGGTTGGAGCCAACGCGATCAAGGCATTCAGACCAATAAGACCGGTACAGCCAATGCGATTCGGCTTGCCCAAAAACATGGTGCAAGGTTGATTCACGTTTCGACCGTCAACACCCTTGCGATCGGTTCGCGGGAACGGATCGCCGACGAGCAGACCCCCGGCGATGGCCAAATCCCTTGCACTTACGTTGTCTCCAAGCGAGCCGCAGAGCAACAGGTCACCGAGGCGATCGCCAACGGTTCGGATGCGGTAATTGTTTACCCGGGATTCATGCTCGGCCCGTGGGATTGGAAGCCAAGCAGTGGACGAATGATTTTGGATCTGCGCAAGGGTGCTCCGCCACTGGCACCCTCGGGCGGTTGCAGCATTTGCGATCCAAGGGATGTTGCTCAAGCGATGCTCAGAGCGATCGATCGAGCCCCCCGAGGCGGACGCTATGTGCTAGCCGGCGAGAACTGGACTTATTTCAAATTGTGGCAGGAAATCACTCGGCAATTCGCAAGCCGCTTGCCATGGACTTCTTTGCGAAGACCGGGGCAGATCGTCGCCGGTTGTGCGGGCGATTTATTGGGTAAAATCACAGGCAAAGAACCGCTGATCAATTCGGCAGCGATCGCGATGGCATCTCAGTTCCATTGGTATTCGAGCAACCTTGCGATGGATCAGCTCGACTATAATATTCGCCCAGTCGAACAATCCATCGCTGATGCAATCGCCTGGATGCGCGATCAAAAAATGATCGCGACGTAGATCGAAGATACCGACGTTTTGCCTTGCGGGTAAGTCTATCGATTACCGATGGGGATCCGTGCAAACGTATGAAACGGTTCACTATCTATAAGGCAGCAAAATGAGCATCCCAGAGTCGCGAGGTCGACCAACACGAAGGCCGTGGCATTCGCAGCTGCCTGGACACGGGCATCCTTGCCCGATTTCGGCAATATCTATTTAAGGAATGCGGTTTTTGCTAAGCGTCTTCAAGAGGTGACCGTTCGCCCAACAAGAACGCTTTGCAGTGTACGGAAATGAAAATCACACTGGATGTCAACTGCACCAGCGACCCAAAGGAAAAGAACTGCTTTTTAGTGTCATCAGAGTACTTTTCAGGAAAGAACTCCCGGTGGACACCAAGCCGATAAGCAAATCCGCCAACATTAAGACCACGTTTGGCCTTGCTTGTATTTGCATCGATGGGCGACTATTACCTCGATTTGTGGGATCTAAATACGCTTGAGCGATGCGGCAGCCAGAGGATTTCCTTGCCTTCAAACGTCAATCATTGGGTTCAAATGGTGTTTCAAGGGGAGTCTCTCTTTCTTTGGACGAATGAAGATTCTGTTTATCAGTTTGATTTTCAGGCTAGCGTCCCGAAATTGCTTAATATCCCCCTTGGCGAACGGAGGATCTTTGGGGTAGGAGCTTGCCGTCTACCAGACAATCAAACTGCTGTAACGACATCCACAGGCACCTTCGCCGAGCGTTACGCCTAACCGATCATTGTTACAAGTCTCTGAAGGCATATTGGTCGCCAGCACTTTCCAGGAGCCGTCGCGAATCGTTGGTATTGATAGTGTTGTTCGAGAGTGTTGGAATATCAGAAGCATCAGCAGTCATCAAAGTCTTTCCGAGCGACCCATGCCGCGTCGAATCACGAAGTTCAAATGCAAACTCACGAAGTTCATCAACGATATCGAGTCGTCGATTGATTGCATCTGGAGACATATCTTGGCTAATACCTCTTGATCGCGACTTCAACGTATCCGCATGTGGGACTATTTTATTATTCATTGTTTATCATCCAACCCTCGCAATGCAGCAATATCGGCAATATCTTGTGGTCTCGCCGCAACACTCTTCATTGTAATCAGTCCCTTTTTGGAGACAACCTTGATCATAATCTCTCCAAGCGAGACAGTTTCTCGGTCATTCCACACTGATTCGAAAACAGGTGCAACTAGCATCAAATCCAATGTGACTAAGTCATTGCCTTCGGCGCGTGAAACCCGATACATTATCCTTTGTCATGCGTGGATGACCATGGACCGCGACGGCCAGTCCACCACATAGGGCGTAATCGATTCCTGCTTTATCAAGACTCACAACGATTTTTAGTAATTCATCCTTAAGCTTCACTTTGAGGACACCCTTCCGCTAATTATGTGAGCCATTCTGTGGTTGCCGTATCTTATACCTCGACCGATAACAAAAGCAAACATAGGGAAGTAAACCAAGCGGTAAGCTTCGCCTGCTTTACGATTCGACTGCCAGTGATTGCCGCGACTGCCGCGCGGGCGTCTCGGATTGGACACGATTGTTCTTGGCTGGGCAACTCGCCGCAAGTTGCCCAGCAGAGTTACTTGCTGGTGACCGAGGATGATTTTGCGACGGCGGCTGGGGTGAAGAAGGTGATGGACCCGTAGGGTACGTGAAGCGGTCGGGTTCGCCATCCCAACAACCGCTAATTGTATCAGCCACATTCATTACCCAACCAGCGTCGATCAGCAAGCCGACCGCAGAACGTACCTTGGCGTTGTCAGCGTGGTCCATCGCTACTTGGTACTACGGGACTACGATTCGAACTTACCTAGTTCGAATCCTACCCCCTCCACTACGAAACCACATGTTTTCCCTGGGAAAACGAGGGTTCTGAGGCGACTCACAGGACGACTCACTGAAACGCTTTTGGGGTCCAAGGCAGCGCACGAGACGACGCAGCACCTGCAGGCATGGACATGCATGGATAGGCACAGAAAGCCAAAGCAATTGGCCCAATATGCGAAAAACCCTGGGAAAACCAGGGTTTTTGAGCGGAGAAAACAGGACTCGAACTTTTGAGTGTTTTCCCAATGGTCTTGGGAAGTTCGAGAGGTGCTTAAAACGAAGATCCCGACTCCTGCATGGTCGTGATTAGGATGGAATTGACGAATGCAACTTGACTCAGAGATGAACCGATGAGACTATTAGGTGTCAGTCTACATAGGCCTGAGAACGAATGGACGAGGTAGTCATGGTCACATCGATTGAACTGTCAGAACAGGAATTAGCCGAGTTGCGTGATCTGACTGAGCAGAGTGATTCAATGGAAGCTATCCGAGTTGCGATGCGCGATTACATTCGCTACGCCCGTCGAATGCGGCTCAAGCAACTTTCTGGTCAAGTCGAAATGATCGATAATTGGCGTCAATTAGAAGAATCCGAGGTTGGCAATCTCAATGACGATTCCTCCAAGTGATCTAGTTCTTATCGACACTTGTATCTGGGTCGGTTTCTTCAATCGAAATCAGTCCGCCGAAAGGATTACTGTCGATCCTTTGCTTGATGACGATCGTGCAGCAATCACTGGAATGATCTTGGCCGAAATCTTGCAAGGATTTCGTCGCGATGAGCAGGCCGATTGGGTTGCTTCTTCACTGAGGGGCCTACATGACCTTGAACCTACTTGGGATGACTGGCGAGTAGCCGCCAAACTGGGACGACTGCTTGTTGCCAACGGACACCGCTTACCACTGACCGATCTTGCAATTGCAGCTATCGCACTTAGAAACAACTGCTCGATCCTCACAACCGATCCGCACTTCGATATTATTGCGGGGTTGAAACGCTTTCCACTTAAATAATGATGTAGCTTCAGGCATTTATGCCCAAGGGATCTTCCGAGAATGTTGCGGATCTCTCCGAGGGCCGCAGTCGTGGATTTCGGAGAAATCCACGACTGCGGCCAATACGGCCATGGGTTGGAAAAACGCCAACCTATTAACTGAATAGAGAATGGAGAATTGAGAATTGAAATCCATGCGGGTCGGCGTGTTCTTAGTAATTCTCCATTCTCAATTCCTAGGTTATCGAGGATGATTTTTCCAGGGCGGCTGTGGCAAAGGTGATCGCAGGGCTTCTTTTACCAACCGCTGATGAACACTGAAAAACGCAGATGTAGAATTCAGTAATCATTTTTGCCCCAAACGCAGGATCGTTGGGGGCTTGGTTGAATTCCTCGCCGTTGGCTGCGGGTTAAACGAATGTTCGCCTTTGGAGAACAGTGTCGTTGATTTCTCCGAAATCATGGTTTGAGGAGGCCGCCTTGCGGTTGATGCTTGGGCGGTTTGCTAACTCATCAACGCGATCGCTTGACGTACCCTACGAGGGACTTGCCTGTGGCGAGTTCTCAAGCCAAGGGCAAGCCCTAAGGATCGGGAAATCGTATTGGATCTCTTCCAAACCCGCTGGATGTTAAAGACCGGGGACAGTCCCAATCAATTAACCTGGCTTATGAAATTCTGAGATCTTGATGCCATTGGGATCTTCTTTCTCGAATTGCACTTTTTGCTGGCGGGCGAATTCATCTTGGTGCGAGTACCCAAGTGTAAGGTCAAACGACCTGACAACCGAAAATTGGAACCCTTAACGATTGACGTTTCCCAACACCAAAGCCCCCAACTCAGCAGTCTTCTTCGGTGCAGCGCAAGATTCCGTTCCTTTCTAAGAGTGCGTTGATGGCGATGGACTGGACTCGGAATTTCGAAGAAAGAGCACCAAAATACAATTTCCTCCCTGGAGAATCACATGATCAAAGCGATATCTACTCTAGCCTTCATCGTCGTCTTCTTACCCGGAAGTTCGTATGCCCAAAAATCGAATTCTGATTGGCGTTTCCGCCAGCCACCCGCCCCTAAAAATAGCAACCGCAAGGCACCTATGACCTCAACAAGCCTAGCGCAAAAAGAGATCGAAACAATCATCGATCGCTTCATTTTCATCAATCGACAATTCGAGATAGCGACCACAGATAACCAATTCATTCGAAACGCATCGAACCTCGACCTACTGATCGACCAATTAGAAAAATTCAAGAGGATTGAGCGAGCCGCAACGCCTGGGAATCGTAAAGAGATATCCGACACCAGAAAGCAGCTTGAGCGCATACTCGAAATACGACTTCGCCAACACAGCAACGATGCAAAGCACCTCGTGTTCTTAAACGATTTGAAAAACGCTCAAGGATATCTCGATATTCTCAAGTAGTATTGGTAGCCACCGATGTCCCCCAATCGCAACACATGGCTATTGCGGTTTGATCCACGAAAAAAGCTGGAGATTTCGGATTGCATCGACTAGGACAATCATCCAGCGCCCTGGTACGTTTCGCGGTCTTTTACCTGACGGACGTTTGCAAAATGATCAACGCGACCGCTTCACGTACCCTACGGCGGACGCCCCTTGGAGAACTTTACAACCACAGTTTATGCGTCGGCGATTACCATGATCTTGCCGTCACCCATGCGACCTGTTTTGCAATGCGATTCGATGATGGCGAGAACCTCCTCAAGCCGTGGCGCGTCGACCCAAATCGATAGCTCCACCTTGGGCAAAAACGCCAAATCGAACTCGCCCCCCGAATACTGATCGAGCATGTTCTTTTGACGACCAAATCCTTTGACCTCCTGGATCGTCAATGCCTCGATCGGGGCTAGCTTGAGCCCATCGAGCAATGTCTCGACCAAATGTGGCCTGACGACCGCTAAAATCAATTTGCAACCGCTGTCCATCGCCCCCCCTTTCGGGCTTTCCATCTCGGATCCCCCCTGCTAATATCTTAACATAAATTCGCCTCATCCATTTGCTCCAGATCTTCGAAAAGCCTCTCCGAGTTTCTTGCCGTGCCTCACGCTCAGATCGGTCCGATCGCTGTCCACTTTCCCGCAAAAATCGAAACGGCGGATGTTTGGCAAGCGGAGCATCCCGAGTGGCACGTGCCGGAACTGATGGAAAAAACCGGTATCCAACGCCGCTACATCGCCGCTCCTGACGAAACGGCTTGCGATCTAGCCTACAAGGCTTGCCAAAAACTTTTTTCTGAGCACAACATCGACCCCGCATCGATCGATTACCTGATGCTCTGCACGCAGTCGCCTGACTATCCGCTCCCGACGACCGCTTGCCTGCTCCAAGATCGCATCGGGATGCGAACAAGCAGCGGTGCCTTGGACTTTAACCTCGGTTGCTCTGGCTTCGTCTACGGACTAGGGCTTGCCGAAGGCCTCATCGCAAGCGGCCAGTGCAAAAGGATCCTCTTGGTGACGGCTGAAACTTATACCAAGTATGTCGACCAAGACGACCGTGCGCTACGCCCCATCTTCAGCGATGCCGCTGCAGCGACGCTGATCGAAAGCTCGCCAACCCCATGCCTCATCGGCTTTGAATTCGGAACCGACGGCAAAGGTGCCGACACATTGATCGTCAGCGATGGCGGAGCGAGAATGGCCCAGCACGCCATCCAACCGAAACGACGCAAGCGATGGAACAGCCGACTCTACATGGATGGCCAAAGCCTCATGGATTTTACCGTCGTTGCAATCCCGGAACTGATCCGAAATATCCTTTCAAAATCGCAACTCTCTTTGCAAGACATTCACCAACTGCTCATGCATCAAGCGACCCGAAAGATGCTCGAAATGCTCCAACAAGCACTCCAGGTCGACGGCAACCGACTCCCCATCCGCCTTGCCGACCGTGGCAATACGGTCTCCTCGACCCTCCCAATTCTCATCGAAGACCTACGTTCCGAAGGCGTCATTCGGGCTGGCCAGAACCACATGCTGATCGGATTTGGCGTCGGTTGGTCCTGGGCGGGCTGCGTTTGGAAGACCTAACGGTTACATTTGCACCCTTGGGTGCGGTTGAAAAATTAGGGATATTTGATCAACCTGTACTTACGGTCCACAGCTTGCACTCATGCCGACAACCCTTCATCCAGCGAATTCAGTTTTGATGAACTCTCAAGAGCTGAATTCCGACTCTCGACAGACAAGCACGACACGTGTCGGTGCAGTCGCGTATCTGAACACGAAACCCTTGATCTATGGTCTCGATGATCGCCTCAAGGGATTCGGAAGCTTGCACCTAGAGCTCCCAAGTCGACTTGCTACCCAAATGCATCAAGGCAAGTTGGATGTGGGTTTAATACCCGTGGTTGAGTACTTGCGGAACCGATCCGAGTATCGGCTCATCAGCGATGCGGGGATCGCTTGCCAAGGTCCCGTTTGGTCGGTTCGAGTTCTGTTTCGAGTTCCCCCAGAGCAGGTCAAGACGCTTGGCACTGACGAAGGATCCCGAACGAGCGTCGCGTTGTCCCAAGTTCTTTTTGCAAGTCGTTTTGGAAAGCTTCCTGAGCTAGTCCCTTTCCCAATCGGTTCCTCGCCTCAAGATTGCCGAGCCGATGCGGTTCTCGTGATCGGTGATCGCGCGATGAACCCCGAGCGATACCGATCGGACTTCTTTCTCGATTGGGATCTAGGAGAACAATGGTTCGCCCTGACGGGCCTTCCGTTTATCTTCGCCATGTGGGTTGCTCGGAGCCCCGCATTCGATGATCCAAAAATAATTCGCTTGCTCGAATCCAGTCGCGATGCAGGTCTTGAGAACATCGACGAGATCATTGCCAATTATTCGGCAAGCTACGGTCTGACAGACCAAGCCTGCCGAGAGTACTTGACGCATTACCTAAAGTTCCAAATCGACGATGCAGAACTCCAAGGGCTCGGGCAGTTCGCCAATCGCTGTGCGGCTCTCGGGTTGTTATAGAAAAGCAACTGTAGGAAAAATTTGAGAATCGATGATTGCAACACCCAACAAACCCATCCAATGGATCCTTGACAAAGCCATTTCAGGTGAGCGGATCACTTGCCAAGAGGCCCTAACGCTCTTGGAGAGTACCGAGCTCAGCGCCATTGGACAAGCGGCTCAGGCTGTTACAAGCCGACTGCATCCAGAAAGCTATCGGACTTACAACATCGATCGAAACATCAACTACACGAACATCTGCACTGCCGTTTGTGACTTCTGCGCGTTCTACCGAACCCCAAAGAGCCCCGAAGGTTACGTTCTTGATCGCTCAGAGTTGCTCGAAAAGATCCGCGAGACTGTCGAGCTCGGAGGGAATCAGATCCTGATGCAAGGTGGACTCCATCCGCACTTCAAGCTCGAATGGTACGAGGAGTTGCTTAGGGATATTAAAGGGAGTTTCCCCGATGTGAATATCCACGGATTCAGTCCGCCGGAGTTGCATCACTTCACCAAAGTCAACAAACTCTCGATTGAGACCGTGCTCGAGAGGCTCAAACAAGCCGGACTCGGTAGTATCCCTGGCGGTGGAGCTGAGATCTTGGTCGATCGTGTTCGATCGGCGATCACGCGTGGCAAGGTGATGACCGACGACTGGCTCAATGTGATGCGAGTCTGGCACAAGATGGGAGGGATTTCTTCGGCCACGATGATGTTTGGGCACGCCGAGACACTTGCCGAGCGGATTGAGCATCTGGATCGGATTCGTCAGTTGCAAGATGAAACGCATGGATTTACTGCATTCATCTGCTGGACGTTCCAACCTGAGAACACCCAAATGAGCCATCTTGCACCCGCCGGCTCGTTTGAATATCTCAAGACACAGGCCGTCGCGAGATTGTTCTTGGACAATGTTCCCAACATTCAAAGCAGTTGGGTCACGCAAGGGCTCAAGATAGGGCAATTGGCCTTGCTCTTTGGTGCGAACGATATGGGTTCGCTGATGCTCGAAGAGAATGTTGTTGCCGAAGCTGGCACGGTGCATTTCTTAACGCTCGATCAAATCCGCGAAGCGATCAGTGAATTGGGATTCGTACCTCGTCAGCGTGACGTGTTTTACAAGCTTGTCGATGAAGGGCTCGAGCTAGCACGGCCTCGGAGGGCCATGCTACTTTTGGGTTCGTATGATCGAAAAGGCAGCATTCCCAACGTAGCATGGGTCTGTGACCCGTGCAGCGCTTTCCAATGTCAGCGCCGCACGGCCTCGGAGGGCCATGCTACGATCGCTCGTATGATTATTCGCGTAGCACGGCCTCGGAGGGCCATGCTACGTTCGAAGATTTAGCTGAGCATCTTTCCGAGTCCTAGGATCGCGTTGAGTGCATCGAGGAAGGCTTCGGGTTGGTTTCGCCAAACGACTTCCGTGGCCGTTTGGGTTCGCATGTCTTTGATCTGAACAATGCCTTGGTCGAGTTCGCGAGCTCCGGCGATGAGAGCTACCAGGAAGCCGCGTTGATCGGCGTATTTGAGTTGCTGACCGAGTTTTTTCGGTTCGGGGTAGACCTCTGCCGAGATCCCTTGGGCTCGCACAAGAGACGCAAGCGCAAAGTAGTCGTTCATTCGATCCGGATCAAACAGAGGGATAAAGACATCTGCGGCTCGAGCGGTTTGTTCGAGTCGGCCTAGTTTTTCAAGTGCTGCTAGGAGTCTGTCGAGTCCAAGCGAGGCTCCGATACCCGGCAATGGTTGCTTGGTAAAGAGTCCCGCTAGGTTATCGTAGCGACCGCCGCTGCAAACGCTGCCGATGCGAGGCAATTCGAGCAAAGAGGTCTCGAAGATGATGCCCGTATAGTAGTCCAAGCCTCGGGCGATCGAGACATCGATCTCGAAGCGTGAGGCGGGTACTCCAGCAGCCAGCAATGCACCGCTAACGGTCGAAAGACGCTCGATCCCTTGAGTCGCCAAGGGGCTCGACTCAAGCATGGCCGAGAGCTTCGCAAGCACCGTATCATGGGATCCTTGAATTTGAGCGAATTGAAAAATCTTTTCGGATTGAGCAGCGCTGATGCCGACTTGCTCTAGCTCCTTGCCAACCCCTTGGGCACCCACCTTATCGAGTTTATCCAGTGCGCGAAGGACTGCCGTCGACTGATCTTTTAGATCGAGGGTTTCGAGCAACCCTGTTAGTATCTGGCGATTGTTTATGCGGATACGAAACTGATCGATGCCGATTTCAAGCAGCAGCTCGTGGATGACCAAGGCCGTTTCAATATCAGAGACGACTCCTGTGGTACCGATGGTGTCAAAGTCGCATTGGACGAATTCCCGGAATCGACCATCCTGAGGGGTTTCTCCACGCCAAACAGGTGCAATGTGATAGCGTTTGAAGGGAGTACCAAGTTCGTTGATATGCTGAGCTGCAAAGCGAGCCAGAGGAACTGTAAGATCAAACCGCATACCGACGGCTCGGCCACCAGCATCGGTGAAGTGGTACATCTGCCGATCGGTCTCTTCGGAACCTTTGCCAGTGAGGATCTCGAGGTACTCCAAAGCAGGCGTATCGATTGGAAGAAATCCGTATCGGCGATACACTCGCTTGGCCGTATCCATCAGCTTTTCCCGCTGGACCATTTTGGCAGGCAGGAAGTCTCGAAAACCTTTGAGAGTTCTCGGTTCGATCAAGGTCATGGGAATATCTCGGAGATGGGAGGTTGTGTTTTCTTTTGGAAACTGACCTGCTGGATGCAAAGGCCGCAGGGGGGATTATAGGTTCGCAGAGCAGATTCGACCAAGCCTACGAGCCACTTAGAGGTACTTGGCTCGGGGGAAAATGCTAGAATTTTGCGCATGGTCAAGAAAAAATCAAAATCCGAGTTCTCTCAACCGTTGCTTTTCGACACCCAGGCCCCCGAAGCTGAGTTGACCGCAGAAGCAGTATCAGCGCCTCCTCTAGGCGCAGTGGCTTTAGAAAGCCCGTCCTGCAGTGAGCAGCCCAGTAGTGAACTGCCCAGAAGCAATCGACCCACTGCGAGCGACCTGGTCGTTTTGGTCGACTCCCACTCGCTGATCTATCAAGTCTTTCACGCACTGCCACCGATGACCAGTCCGCACGGTGTTGAAGTTGGAGCGGTGCATGGGTTTTTGCGAGACGTCGCAACTCTTTTGCAACAGTATTCTCCGACGTATTTGATCTGCGCATTCGATGCTTCGGAAGACACTTTTCGCAATACACTCTATCCGCAATACAAAGCCCATCGCGAAGAGATGCCCGAAGCTCTCCGAGGTCAGCTAGGGATCATCCAAGATGCATTGAGGTTACTTGGAATTCCGATTCTTTCGATTGTCGGTTTTGAGGCCGACGACATCCTTGCCACGATCGCTCATCGTGCCGACCTTCAAGGATGCCGGGTATTGTTGGTAACGAGCGACAAGGATTGCCGTCAGTTGATCACCCCTCGGGTTTCGATGTTGAATCTTCGAAAGAACGAACTCTTCACCGCTAAGGAGTTGATGGATGTCTGGGCGATAAGACCCGACCAAGTGGTGGACTTTCAAGCGATGGTTGGCGATAGCACAGACAATGTGCCTGGGGTTTACTCGATTGGCCCCAAGGCGGCCCAGCAGTTACTGCAGCAATTCGGATCGCTCGATGCGATCTACGAGAACATTGAAAAAGTCCCTGGCGATAAAAAGCGAGAGAAGCTTATCGAACATCGCAAGGAGGCTTATCTCAGTCGCGATCTTGTACGACTGAGACTCGACACACCGGTTCCTGACGATTGGGAGTCGCTGCAACGACAATCTCCCAAAACCACGGAACTCGAAGAACTCTTTCGGGAGCTTGGGTTTCGTCGTTTGGCTGAAACGCTTTTGCAGGCGACAAATTCTCAAGCCAAATCCGCAGAGTCTTCAGGACAAGTTCAGGAGCCATCTTCGGATGCATTTGGTCTTGGGGTGCCTACGGTTCGTCTTTCGACCGATCAATATCGAACGATCACCACACCTCAAGAGCTGGGAGGTTTGCTCGATTTACTCAAGCAATCGCCTTACGTTGCGATCGATACAGAGACGACATCGACCAAACCCCAGCAAACCGACTTGGTCGGAATTAGTCTGTGCTGGGCTCCGGGTCATGCGGCCTACTTACCGGTACTCAGCCCGGATCCCTCGAAGAATCTTCCGCTTGCGGAAATCGTAGAACAGCTAGGACCTTTACTGTCCGATCCCCAGATGAAATGGATCGGCCAGCATATCAAGTTTGATGCGATCGTACTTGCAACGCATGGAATGCCTCTTGCGAATATTCATTTCGACACGATGGTTGCTGACTATCTGCTCGATGCAGGTGGAAGGAATCACGATTTAGGAGACATCGCTCGACGTTGGTTAG
>JAJTFC010000072.1 GCA_021298315.1 Planctomycetaceae bacterium | reverse complement strand
AACGAAAACCAAGATGCGATTCCCTCTGCAGTCAGCCACTGGATTTTAAAACCTGTCGAGATCGATGACGTTCCGCTCGTAACCCTGACGCTTCAGGGAGCAAGCGATGACGGTTTTCAATTAAGACGCATCGGCGAAGAGCTCGTCGAGCGACTGGCGACAATTCGAAACGTCAATCGAGCTTACATCGTTGGGGGTGAATCGAGGATCGTTCAAGTCGAAGTTTCGCCGGATCGATTGCAAGCTTATCATTTAACCCTGATCGATGTGCAACGGGCTCTGAGCGCGGCCAACGAGGTATTGCCTGGAGATCAAATCGCTCGAAACGACATGCAAATCCAGCTTCGGACATCTGCCGGACTGCGCTACCCTCAAGAACTGAGCGATTTGGTCATCGGTGTTTTTCAAGGCTTACCGGTTTACCTCAAGGACATCGCGCAAGTGATCGATGCTGCACCTGAGCCCCGAACGTATGTTCGACACGGATGGGGCGCCGCTAGCGAGTTTCCTCAGCACGAGGGAACTCCAGGCAGCTTCCTAGGAGACCACGACTCGGATCCAGATCGACCCAAGGTTTCGCAGTCGAGACCTGCGGTAACGATTGCGATCTCCAAACAAAAGGGAGCCAACGCCGTTACGGTATCCAACGCGATCCTAGAGCGTTCCAAGGAATTAAAGCAAGCGGTTCTTCCCGACGATGTCGATTTGATCATCACTCGCAACGCCGGCTTGACGGCTAACGAAAAGGTCAACGAATTGATCGAAGCACTCGGGATCGCGATCCTGATTGTCATTCTGCTTTTGACTGTGGGAATGGGCTGGCGAGAAGCGTTCATCGTGGCTATCGCCGTTCCCGTCGTCTTCGGTCTTACTTTGTTCGTGAATCTATTGTTCGGCTTTACGATCAACCGCGTGACACTCTTTGCCCTGATCCTCGCTTTGGGATTGTTGGTCGACGATCCGATCGTGGATGTCGAAAATATCGCTAGACACTTTCATGAAAAGAAGAAAGCTTCTCGTCGAATCGTGCTGGAAGCAGTTGCTGAGATTCGCCCACCGCTTATCAGCGCGACGCTGGCAGTGATTGTTAGCTTTCTTCCGATGTTCTTCATCACCGGGATGATGGGGCCCTATATGTCCCCTATGGCGCTAAACGTGCCCGTGGCGATGCTCATGTCGATGATTGTGGCTTTCACCATAACCCCCTGGCTGAGCTACCACGTTTTAAAGCACGGTTTTGAAAATTCCGATAGTGCATCGACCGAAGTGCTTGGCGAAACAAATGCGATGAACGGCCATGCTGCTTACGATCCAGAGGCAGTCAGCAAAACCCTGCTGTATCGGATTTTTCGACCCGTCATGACCCCGTTGCTCAAGAACCGATTTCGAGCGTTGATGTTTCTTGCAGCCATCGGTCTTTTGACATTCGCGGCCATGGGACTGGGTGCTTTCCGTATGGTACCGCTGAAGATGTTGCCATTTGACAACAAGAATGAGTTCTTGGTCTTGCTGGATATGGACGAAGGAACCACGCTCGAACGAACTTCGGCGATCTTGCAGCAAATCGAAGACCGGATCGCCGAGGAACCAGAGGTGATCGATTTTGTGACGTATGTGGGCTGCCCGAGCCCCATCGATTTCAATGGACTCGTTCGCCACTACTACTTGCGTGGCGGTGCCCATCAAGGGGAAATACGAATCAATTTGGTAGGCAAGAAAAATCGTATCCAACAGAGCCATGCAATCACCTTGCGATTGCGGGATGAATTGACCGAACTTGCCTCGAAGGCCGGTGGCAAACTACGATTGGTCGAACTGCCGCCAGGGCCTCCTGTCTTGGCATCGATCGTCGCGGAGATCTACGGACAATCGGATACCTCCTACGAACAACTCCTTGAGTCGGCAAAGGTGGTGAAGGCTCGTTTGGAGCAAGAGCCCGGAGTGGTCGAAGTAGATGACATGACCGAAGCAGCCATGGTCAGATTGACTTTCGTTCCGGATCAAGAGAAGGCTGCACTCGCAGGAGTCAGCGTCAGCGATATCGCGACGGCAGTCCGAACCGCATCGGTCGGACAGACCGCTGGCCTGCTACGCGTACAAGCCGAAAGAAAACCCCTGGAGATCGTCATTCGACTCGCACAAGAACTCCGGCAAGACCCGCTTGAACTCAGCCAAATCGCTGTCCGAGGTCAAACCGGCTCGCTAGTTCGACTCACCGAGATCGGTTCTTGGCAACAAGACACCGTTGGTCAAACGATCTACCACAAGAACCTTCAGCCCGTGGCTTATGTCATGGCCGAGACCGCTGGTCGCCCACCAGCCGATTGCATCGTCGACATTCTGGCCGATCAAGTTCCAGGAGATAAACTCCAAAATGGCGTTTCGTTTGTCGCCAAAAACCAACCCCGAGGAATCGAATCCCGCTCGTTTTTGAAAAACGGATCAGGAATCGCTTGGGGATTGCAAGATGGACTGACCGCCAGATTTTCGGGAGAAGGCGAATGGCAAATTACACTCGATGTCTTCCGCGATCTAGGTCTGGCGTTCGGTGCTGCCATGGTCCTGATCTATATCATCTTGGTGGCTCAGACCGGTTCGTTCCTCATACCCCTGATCGTCATGCTTGCGATACCGCTGACGGTACTGGGAGTGATGCCAGGTTTTTACATGCTCAATCAGCTTGTAGCCACCGATGTTGGTCGTTACGCCGATCCGGTTTACTTCACGGCCACGGCGATGATCGGAATGATCGCGCTATCGGGGATCGTCACCCGGGACTCAATCATCCTGGTCGACTTTATGGAACAAGCCGTTCGCAATGGTCGACCGCTGTTTGATGCGATCCTAGAAAGCAGAGTGGTTCGTTTACGTCCCATTCTTTTGACGGCAGGTGCTGCCATGCTATCGGCAATACCGATCACCCTCGATCCGATCTTCTCAGGCCTGGGTTGGTCGCTGATCTTCGGTCTGATCGCAAGCACCATCTTCACGCTGTTTGTGATCCCAGTGACCTACTGGCTTTTTTACGATCGTCGAAGCGAGGTTGCTAAGCCGCAGGGGTAGCTCTCGAAGCCGAGGCGACCGGGAATCGGATCGTAAAGGCTGTTCCTTTGCCGACCGTGCTCTCGACTCGAATGCGACCACGATGATCGTCGATGATCTGCTTGCATGCCGTCAGCCCCAAGCCCGTACCACCTTTACCAGATGCGTCCGGACCGGTCTTGGTCGTGAAGAAACGATCGAATATCTTCGGTAAAACGTCCTTGGGTATCCCCGAGCCATTGTCCCGAATCGTCAATACCACCGAATTGGTCTTGGCCTCATGCTTGACCACAACACGGATCGTTCCGTTCTCTTTGATCGCTTGACGGGCGTTGGTAATGAGATTGAGCAAGAGACGCTGAAGTTGGCCTGCAGAGCCAAGCATGATCGGTACGCTTGAAATCTCTTTTTCGACGTGGATCCGGTACTTTTGAAGTTCCTTCTCCAAGAGCACCAAAGCGTCTTCGACGATCGCAACCAAA
Organism: Planctomycetaceae bacterium; assembly: GCA_021298315.1. GTDB lineage: Bacteria > Planctomycetota > Planctomycetia > Pirellulales > Pirellulaceae > JBKCUI01. The sequence continues at coordinate 31,368 of JAJTFC010000072.1, read as the reverse complement.
TCGATCGGATCGTTGGTGCTCGAACCCGATCGAGATAGGCCTAATACCAAACTCGTGATCTTGGCCCCACGATTGGCCGCATCGAGGATCCGCGTTAGAGCCTTCTCCCGCGTCGCATCATCCTTGTGACGCAGCCCAAGCTTGGCGTAGTTGAGAATCGTCATGAGGATGTTGTTAAACTCATGCGTCGTGGTGCTCGCCAGCTCACCGACACTCGCAAGCCGTTCGCACTGCACGAGTCGCTGCTCAAGCTCAGCGATCCAACGCTCTGGATCGTTATCAACCGATGGTTTTGTATTGCTTTGGTCCATAGATTCTGTATCGGATCTAGAGCCTGCCGGATGCAACAGGATTGCCTCGGAGTGTGCATTTGTGTTAGGAAAGACTTCAGAATGTTCCGAGATGAACCTCTTTTCATTAAACCCCCGATACTATCGACCATGAATAGCTTGGAAACTCTCGAAACAATGCTAGCTATCGCCCAAGATGAAGGGATCGAGATCCGTAGCGAGTGGTTGTCTGGAGTGCGTGGAGGGTTAGTCCGAGTCGGGGACAAAGCCGTTTTGTTTGTTGACCAAGCCTTATCGGTACCCGAGCAACTCCAGCAAGTCCGCTCGGCCTTACGCCCCCTGGATTGGTCAGAGACACCCCAAGCAGCCCGCATGTCGGAATGCTTAGGCTGATCGGACAGATCGGACGGATCGGACAGATCGGACGGATCAGACAGATCGGACGGATCAGACAGATCGGACAGATCGGACAGATCGGACGGATCGGACGGATCGGACAGATCAATGACCTTTAGCGCGGTCCAAATCGGTCTTGAGCTCACGCATGTAAGCGTGCCATTGGGACTGCAGTTTTTTCATGTCGCCAAACGACTCGGCAAAGAGTTTGACCAATTCCCCACGGGTGACTTGGCCCCTGGACGATTCGATCGCAGATATCTTGCGATAGTATCCGATGAGATCCTCGAAGCGTCGTTCCATGAGGAAATGGGTTAATCCCCAAGCTTGCCCATAGACCTCCGCCTCTTCTTGTTGGCTTCTGGCTAAATCGAACAATCCATCGCACACGAGCAATCCGATGTCGGCTCGCCGTGGATCGGACGAGACGCGGTAGTAGCTTTTGAGGCGGCCTTCGTTGACCGCACCGATCCCTCCCCAGCCGGCATCGTTGGAGGTCTCGAAGTAGCTTGCAAGCCCTTCGTGAGCCCATCGCAAGGCGACTTTGTTTCTGGGCATGATCCCTGAGTTGCCTGCCAACTGATGGGTGGCTTCATGAGACACCACTTCGATGTCATCTTCTTCGCGCGTGAGTTTCACGAGCAGATCGACGGTATTGGCAAGGTACGCTGCATCTTTGGCTTCAAGCGTACCGCGAGCCCGAACCTTGTTCCTTTGAAGTTCTTTCGAGTGATCTTCCAAGGCCTTCATGCGCTCGGTGGTTCCTTGGTCAAAGAATACAGCGACATTGTCCTCTGCCGACCAATACCCCAGTGCTCCGATAAGCCCAGCGTCGCGTTGTTGGGTGTAGCTGACGTAATCTTTCTCTTGGCCAAAGAGAACCACTTTCATCGGCTCTTTGGGTGTCTCTAAAACCTCACCTTCGAGTGCAAATTTCATGAAGTACGATTCGTAGACTTTTTCGAGTAGATCCAAGCGGGTTTGGGAACGGGTCTGGCGACGTCGTCCGACTTTATTCGTGCCGGTGTCATGGAGCAACAGGTAATGTTCACTGCGTGCGATCTGCATTGTCGTCAGCGGGACGGATTCACGAAGCTCCTTTTCGCACTTGTCCCAATCCCCCAGCGGTTGCTTGATCCTCTTTCGAGCTTCAAGCAGTCGCTGGATGGTCGGATGATCGGGTTGGACTTTGTAAGCGGCGTTGCAGCACTCTCGAAACTCATCGAGCATTCCGCTGCGGATCGCAAAACGTGCCGCTTGGATATAAGCATCGAAGCTCTGCGATTGGCGGGCTTGGCCAAACAACCGCCGATACTCTTCGGTCTTCGTCGGAGCTTTGATGATCAATGCGGATTGGTGGCTGAAGGTCAACGTACCGAGCGATGGATGGGTGTATTCAAAGACGCCTTGGCCTATCCCCTTGGTTTTCCCTTCGAGCAACACGGTCGCTTCGGTGCCAGGCAAACGATAGACCACAAAATCAGCCCGGGACCAAACACCCATGCACACCAGCCCCACCCAAGTCATGCACAGTCTTTGCAATACTTTCGAGGCTTCTTGACGTACCATCTACTTGCTCGCGGAAATCGGACGCTGAATTGGGCCTCTTGGCAATCGCCCTTAGAGGGTTCTTGACATTATGGTGCCAACCCAAGCAAAAAAACGGTCCTCGAAAAATTTTTCTTCGCAAAACCCATCGATCCAAGGCTTCGACTCCCTATCTTTCCAAGCTTACCTAAGCTTGCTTGACCCATCCGATGCGGTTTCGTAGTAGTTGGCACGTTCGAAATCGGCTGGATTGGAACTTGCAAGTCGTCAGGATCGAAACACCTATGCTTCGCTATGGATGGATGATGGCAGGAATGCTCCTGGTCTGTGGTTGCCGCATGAGCGCTCCGATGCACGTTTGGAAACAACCTCAGTTGACAGGCGGATCGACGTTGGTCGTGGCCGTCGCACCCGTCGGTGGCCCCACGGACATCACCGAAAAACTTGATCAAAGTTTGATTGCCACACGACCGCAAACCATTCCCCAACTGGCGGTCTTGTACCCTGACCAACTCGAGAAAATCAGCGGCATTCAACTGGTCTCCTACGATGGCCAGCCGAGCGAAATGGCCTCCTTCGGCGCTGCCAAGCGGGCCGGTGCCCAGTACATCCTCTCTGGCGAAATCCTCCAACACGATCTTGCACCGCGCCAGGAACCGAGAAAACCCAGACTGCTTTCGTGGCTCAAGAAAAAACAACCCGACGAGTCGATCAGTATCCGCTGGACGGTTTTCGACGGGCAAAGCGGCAGTCGACTCGGAGAAAACACAATTTATATGGACACCCAACGATCCGTCGGCGATTACCCCGATCTAGCTTACCATGGCTCTCCGGACATGAAAGTTCTCTCGGCCAGCGCAAGACGATCATGGGAAATGGTCGTTCCGACAACTGCGGCAACCCAAGCGACCCTCGATCTACCATGGCTGATGCCCGGCTCGTCGCGTGTGCGAAAAGGGAACGCTTATGCTCGACTTGGACAGTGGGAACAAGCCGAACGGGAGTGGCAAGAGGCTGCAGACGTACACCCCTGGAATAGAGCCGCTTGGCATAACTTGAGCATGGCCGCAGTTGCCAAAGAAGATTTTCAGTTGGCTCGCAATCGACTCGTCCATGCCGAGGCGCGTTGGATACCCGGAGACCAAACCGCTGAGTCGGCCGCTTGGATCGACTCGATCGAGCGTCAGTACGACGCTTGCTTTGACCCGGCAAACTCATCAAGCCCCAGCCCCGCAGACTTCAGAGGCTCTAAGGTCGGTGCTCCTCCGAGAATGCCACCGAATCCCGCTTTTAAACCCATGCAGGACAATCCCATGCAGGCCAATCCCATACAGGACGGCCAGAACACCACGACCGTCAAGCCTCGATCGCTCGACGATCAGCCTTGGTACACCATGATCCCGTTTATGCCTCCACCTGGCTGGTCTTGGAGCGATTGGTGGTACCAATCCACCCTGTTTTGAACTCACCGCAATTGCTAGCACCGAGCATTTACAGACTGCGATTGAGGGCTGCGATTCTGGACTGGCGGTCGGTTTGGAAGCTTTGGTATTTTCCGCCTCGAACGATCGTTGAGTTTTCACACGAACAACCAGGATGGTTGACCCTATGACCAGCAACGGATTTTTTGGTTGGATACGCCAAGGGGTTAAGCAATCGGTATTGCTTGGAGTCAGCGATGCTTTAGAGACCTTGGGCACGGTCGATTCGGATGAACCTTATCATCCGAGTATAGCCAAAGCCCTTGGAGCTTCGCAGGTCAAGCCGGAGGCTTCGGGCACCCCAAGCCGCGCTCCGAGAAAGAGGCTTGGCAAGTCCCTCAAGGAGCTCAACCCCGACGGAATCGCTAAACCTAAAAATTCGCAGGAAAAGCCTTCGTGAGTTTCCAGGATCGACGGGAATTCTTTAAACAACTTTTTGTGATCGCAGGCCTTGCGCTGAGTCCAAGTGCGGTCGGATGTTCATACCTACAACAAGCACGCTTCTTGATTCCATCGATCCCTTTGGACAAGAAAACGCAGTTGTCCAATCCGGTCACTGTCGGGGTCAACGACAGTGAGTTTCTTTGGAACCAAATCGTCGATACCGTCGAGGATTACTTTAAGATCAAATCCGAACAGCGAGCCAGTCGCGACCCGAGTGGTTGGCTCGAAGGTCGCATGGAAACCTATCCCGAGATCGGTGCGACCTTTTTGGAACCTTGGCGTAAAGACGCAGCGTTTGGATACCAGCGAATGCAGAGCACTTTCCAAACCATCCGGCGCACATGCTTTGTGAGAGTTATCCCGGTCGAACAAGGCTTCTCGGTGGCCATCGAGGTGATCAAGGAGCTCGAGGATGTCGATCGTTCGCAGTATTCATCCGAAGGTTCGGCGATTGCAAGGCATGACGGGTCGGTGGTTCGAGCCACTCCGGGATTATCGGGGCAGCCGATTACTTTGGGCTGGATTCGTCAGGAGAACGACACGGAGCTAGAACAGCGTATACTAAGGGAGATTGTGGGCCGGACGACCAATGTCAGTCCTCCGCGCCGCGCAGCGGGAACCTTTAAGTAGAACGATCTGGTCAGTGATGCGACATCTTTTAAGTTTCGTGGCCGTTGGGCTTTTGTCTCTTTGCGCTAATGCTCAAGATTGGTTAGTCGATCCGACACCTTATCGAGCCCATGGGCAAGTCCTCGCCGAAGGAAAAGAGATCCTCCTTAGCAACGGATTGATCCAGCGGCGCATCGTCTTGGCACCCAATGCAGCGACGGTTGAATTTCGGGATTTGGTCAACGGTCAATCGATTCTGCGAGGCGTCAAGCCGGAGGCCTCGATTCAGATCGATGGCAAGAGCTATGCCGTTGGTGGTTTAACGGGCCAACCGAACTATGCGTTCCTCGATCCGGCTTGGATCCCGAAGCTTAAGAGCGATCCTGGTGCGCTGCAGTTCCAAGGTTACGAGATTCGCCCTGCGCTCCAGCAGCGCATGGCCTGGAAACCAACCCGCCATCATGCCCCCGATACGGCTTGGCCCCCCAAGGGTATTGAATTGGTTTTGCGTTTTGCAATGCCGACAAAGAGTGATGAGCCCAGTGTCCGTGTCGATGTGCATTACGAACTCTACGATGGCTTGCCGGCATATAGCAAATGGATCACGGTCGATAATCCTACGACCAGTTCGATCACGATCGATCGCTATGCGAGCGATTTGCTAGCGGCAGTCGAGCACACCTCGGAGGTCGATGCGCTGAGTGTCGGATTGACCCCTCCGAATTTGCACATCGAGACCGAGATGGCTTTTGGTGGGATGACCAGCCAAGGGGCTAATCGTCGTTCCTATCGATGGCTTGCGGATCCGGAGTACCACACGCAGGTCAACTACGAGAAGAAGACACCGTGTTTGCTTGAGGTAGGTCCGGATTTGGGGCCGGCGCAGGTGATCGAGTCGGGCAAGCAATGGAGTTCGTATCGTTCGTGGGTACTGGTTCACGACACGTTCGATCGGGAACGATGTGGGCTTGCGGTTCGCAAGCTCTTTCGTTGCATTGCACCGTGGGTTACGGAGAATCCGCTGATGATGCATTTGATCGCATCGGATGATGCTTCGGTAATGCGAGCCATCGATCAGTGCCACGAGGTCGGCTTCGAGATGCTGATCCTGAGTTTTGGCAGCGGTTTCAATTTGGAAAACCCAAGTCCTGCCACGATGGAGAAAGCGCAGAGGTTCGCTCAGGCGGCCAAAGCCAAGAATATTGAGATTGGGAGTTATTCGCTCTTGGCATCTCGTTCGGTGGGGGCCAAGGATGATGTCCTGATGCGCGATGGTCAAAAGCCGACGTTTGGTAACTCACCATGTTTAGAAAGCCAATGGGGCAAAGGTTACTTTGCAAGACTCTACGAGTTCCATCGAAGCAGTGGCTTTACGCTTTTGGAGCATGATGGTTCGTATCCCGGAGATCCTTGCAATAGCGACAAGCACCCTGGACATCTTGGTTATCAAGACTCCCGATGGAATCAGTGGGAGACGATTGCCGATTTCTATCGATGGTGTCGAGCAGAGGGGTTGTTTTTGAATGTACCAGACCATTATTTCTTGGTTGGATCGAACAAGACGGGAATGGGCTATCGCGAAGTCAATTGGTCGTTGCCCAGGGAGCAGCAGACGATCCACACTCGGCAAAACATCTATGATGGGACATGGCAAAAGACGCCCAGCATGGGTTGGATGTTTGTACCTCTGACGGAGTACCATGGGGGAGGCCCAGCGGCGACGATAGAGCCCTTGGATCAAAACATGGACCATTACCGAAATATGCTCCAATCGAACTTGGCCCTTGGCGTGCAGGCCTGTTATCGGGGCCCGAGGCTTTATGATACCGAACGGGTCAAGCAGATGGTCAAGCAGCAGGTCGACTGGTACAAGCGGCATCGGGATATCCTCGAGAGCGACATCATCCATGGACGTCGGCCTGATGCGATGAGTCTCGACTGGTACTTGCATGCCAACCCACAGCTCAAGACGCCGGGGATGTTGGTGGTCTTCAATCCGACGGACAAGGAGTTGCAAGAAAAACTTAAGATACCGATGCACTATACGGGGCTTAGGGATCGCATCGAGGTTCGAGAATCGCGAGTCGAGATGGGAGAGCAAGCCGGTTGGCAGAGCGTTCAAATCAGTCCGCAGGAGATGCTCGAATGGGACGTGATGGTACCGGCCTATTCGATGAGAGCTTTTGAGTTTTCAAGGCGATGAAAAACAGCCCACCGCTGATGAACGCTGATGGGGCGCTTTGGAGAATGCTATGAGTATGCGTTGTTAGCCGACGAGCGCCAGCGTCGGGCAGCGCATTAAGCCACGCCAAACCGACGCATGATCGCAAATTTATTAATTAACAGCCGAACAAACCGTGGCTTGATTATATTCAGCGTCTATCATTACGCTGTGCCGTGCTATGTCACTGCCCGACGCTCGCGCTCGTCGGCTAACGTTGAAACTCCTAGCTCATTGCCTGGATCCCCATCAGCGGCCCAAAAACAATCCTAGGATCGAGGTTGACGCAGAGTGTCCAAATTCGCTAACCTCCCACGACCCTCAAAAGGAGTTTCATTCCCGAAACGAAAAGCAATTCAGTTTCTGACTCTTTTTAACGTGTCAAAGGACCCCGATCATGACCACTCTCGGACAATCATTCATGGGCACCGTCGGCTCGGTCGCCTCGTTTGTTATCGCAGATACCATGACCTTGCTGCGTCAATCGTTCCCGAAAACCGTACGGATTGAAACGACCAACCACTGCCAAGCCGACTGCGTCTTTTGCCCAAGATCTACCATCGGACGCGCTAAAGCCAACATGAAGCAAGAGGTCTTCGAGACCGTCGTCCAACAGTGCGTCGAAGGTGGCACGCGTTTGCTCCACCTCCATGGCTACGGCGAACCTTTGATCGACAAGCAATTGCCAGAGAGGATCAAATACTGCAAAGACCAAGGTATCCCACGTGTGAAGATATTCACCAACGGCGATCTGCTTCGCGGTGAGCTTGCCCAACGCCTTTTACACAGCGGTCTTGACGAAATCAAAATCAGTATCGATGGCTCGGACTCCAAAGAATTCAATACTTTACGAATCGGATTGGATCACGCCAAAGTTGTCGAAAATGTCAAAGCGTTTCGCAAACTGCGCGATGAGGCCAACATGAAAACCCCGATCATCGTCGCTGCAACTTGTCAAACCTCCAACCGCCGGCAAACCGAAGAAATGCTCGCCGGTGTCGTCGATCACATCGACTTTACCCATATCCACAACTGGGGCGGTGCCCTAGGAGACGCCCAGCAACAACGCGTCCGAAAACCTTGCGATCGGCTCTGGCGAACCATGACCGTCTTGGTCAACGGCGATGTGGCTCTGTGCTGCTTGGACTACAGCGGCAAAGAAGTCCTCGGAAACGTCATGAATACTCCCATGCTCGATATCTGGAACAACGCGAGGTACAACGAACTGCGCACCTTGCATCGCGAAAGTCGCCAAAGCGAAATCCCTCTGTGCAGCAATTGCACGAAATGCTTCTTTTAAGTGATCTAGCTTGATGTCAAAACCGTCGATGAAGTCCCCTGCTGTTCAAAGGATCATGATCCTGCGGCTCTCGGCCGTCGGTGACACGATCCTATCGATGCCCATCCTCTGCGAACTTCGTCGCCGATTCCCCAAATCCAAGATCGCTTGGGTCGTCGGCCAAGGAGCAGCGGACCTGCTCCGAGGACACCAAGACCTAGACGACCTGCTGGTCCTCTCGAAAAAAGACACCGCTTCTCCGGTGGCTTACCTGCGATTCCTCAACCAAGTTCGAGCCTGGAAACCAGATACGCTAATCGATGCCCAAGGGCTTACCAAAAGCGCCTGGATCGGTCGCTACTCGGGCGCCAAACTTCGGATCGGACTGAGCAAATCCGAATTCGAAGGTCGCGAACTGAGCACTTGGCTAAACAACACCTTGGTCACACCTTGCCATGAGCAAGTAGTCCTGCGGGGCCTTGAACTACTCAAGCCCCTTGGGATCGAGGATCCGGTCGTTCAATACAAAGTTCCACGCCACGCGGAGACCATCAGGAGCGTTGATCAGAAACTTCGTGAGCTAAGAGCCTCCGACACTTGGGGAATCATCAATGTCGGTGCGGGCTGGCCATCGAAGATTTGGCCCACCGAGCGCTATGCGGCGGTGGCCAAGCATCTGGGGCAGCGTTGGGGTTTACCAAGTTGGATCGCTTGGGGTGGCCCCCAAGAACGCTCGATCGCCCAGGAACTCGAACAGACCAGTGATGGTTGGGCCAAAATGATGCCTCAGACGAGTCTTGTCGAGTTGGCCGAGTGGGTGCGTCGCGCCAAACTCTTCGTCGGATCCGATACCGGCCCGATGCACTTGTCAGTCGCCGTCGGCACCCCAACCGTGGCCTTGATCGGACCGATGCCTTCGGAGCGCGTTGGGCCACTTGGGGCCATGCATGCGACGGTACAGATCGATAGGCTTTCGGAAAAGGAACGCTCGCAGCGCAAGACCGATATGCGTCCGATGCTCTCGATCCGCAGCGAGCATGTCCAAGAAGCATGCGATCGAATTTGCCATGAAATCTCCTTGGGCAAAACCGCACCCAAAGCCGCTTAGTGCATCACCCAAGTAGATTGGCTATACTCTGTTTTTTGAACCTTTTTGAATCCACCCTACGTTGAGGAACCCTTCGATGAATCGTCGCTTTGCAATGCTGCTTGCTGGACTGAGTCTCAGTCCACTTGGAACGCTTTTGGCCGATGACTGGTACCAATGGCGTGGCCCGAACCGAGATGGGATTGCTAAAGAAAGCGGTTTGATGGATCAATGGCCCGAACAAGGTCCACCGATCGGCTACCGAACCAAAGGACTCGGTTCTGGGATGGCAAGTGTCGCGATCCATGCAGGACTCCTCTACACCATCGGCAACATCGATGGCAAAACCACTTTGGTCTGTCTCAATGCCGGCGATGGCGCTGTGGCTTGGAAGACCCCTTTTACTCCCGACAAAGGGGCAGCCAACGGGACACCTACAGTCGATCCCGAAACGGGGTTGGTCTACGCGATGAGTTTCGATGGGGTCATGGTTTGCTGTGATGCCAAGACGGGGAAAGAGGTTTGGAAGAAGAGTTTCCCGGCAAACTGCGCGGCAATGATGGGGCCGGCTACTCCTCGATCGTTATTTCAAATGCGGGCGGTCGCAAACAGTATGTGCAGCTCGTTGGACACGGTATCGTCAGTTACGATGCTGCCAATGGCCAACTGCTTTGGAATTACGACCGTGTTGCCAACACGACGGCCAATATCCCTACTCCCTTGATCAACGGCAACCATGTTTTTTGTTCGACCGGCTACGGAGATGGCGGTACGGCTCTATTGGAAATTTCGCCAAGCGCCAACAACAGCCTGGGTGTCAAAGAAGTCTACTACAAGTCGTCGAAGGAACTTCAAAACCATCATGGTGGCATGATCATGATCGGCGATTATGTCTATATGGGTCACGGACACAACAATGGATTCCCAGCCTGCGTGGAATGGAAGACCGGTAAAGACTTGTGGAAGAAAGAGCGCGGGGCAGGCGGAGGCTCAGCAGCAGTGGTCGCAGCCGACAAGAAACTCTTTTTCCGATACCAAGATGGCGTCATGGCCATGATCGATACCGACACCAAAGAGTATCGACTGCTTGGGAAATTCAAACTCGCTACCCACAACGGAGAGAGTTGGCCTCATCCGGTCATCGTCGATGGAAATCTCTTCATTCGCGACCAAGATGAATTGGTGGTTTACAAGATCGGGAAATAAGGGGGGCTTTCCTGGAAAGCTTCTTTGAAACACAGAGACACAGCGACCACAGAGAAATATTCGGGTGCGGTCGATGCCAGGAAAATAACCTGAAGATCCGAAGTTTTCTTGCAAAACCCGATTGAAATCGTTAATAATTTCATCGTATTGGCATTATTCCCGACCAGGAATCGGGAATTTATTGCCTGGGGATCCATGCTCGAAAAAACCGCGCCCGATAGAAACCGCGCTCGAAAGACTCTGAGGAAATCATGAAGCGTAGCACACAAGTTCTACTAACACTCATGTTGCCGGCCGTTGCCGCTTTTGGATGCGACGCAGCCAAGAAGCAACCGCCGGTGGCCAAAGCCAATTGCAGTGGGCCTGCTAAGCCAGGCGAGCCACCGAAGACAGAATTTTGTGATCCAGCAACAGCTACGAATCGCACGACCTACGGACCTAGAATCTCGACTGGGCCTGGAATCTTTATGTCTCCTGGTGGGACAACGGCAGTCGCACCTAGTGGTAACACCGTGGGACGGAGCCCAAACTCTACCAATCTCACGAATCCCTCGGGAGTTTCGCGACCGTCGGGTGCTCCGAGCAGTGTCACAAGCGGTGGTTTTGGTCGAACCGGTAGTTCCTTGTCGAGCTCTTCGTAATTTAAAGCCCCGCCGATGAAAAGAGTTTCAGGTACACCTCGGGCCAATTGGCGTGCCGAGGCCGAGCGCATTGGCTTTAGCTATCACACCATCGATGGCGATTTGTACTGGGACGAATCGGGTTGGTTCGAGTTCAGTTATGAGGACATTCGGGTCATCGAGCAAGCGACCAACGTGTTGCATGCGATGTGCATCGAGGCAGCCGAGTGCGTGATCGAAGAAGATCGCTTTGCGGAGTTCGGAATACCCTCACAGTTCCATTACTGGATACGCGAGAGTTGGGAAGCTGACGAGCCAACGCTCTTTGGGCGTTTTGATCTAGCATGGGATGGCACAGGCCCTCCGAAGATGCTCGAGTACAACGCCGATACGCCCACGTCGTTATTTGAAGCTGCAGTGGTTCAGTGGCATTGGCTCGAATCGTTGCAGACCAAGGGGAGTGCGATCACTCCATTCGATCAGTTCAACAGTCTGCACGAGCAACTTATCGAATCCTGGAAGTATCTCCGTTTGCATGGGTGGAATCGCGTTCACTTTGCAGCCACCGACGGTCACGAAGAAGACTTCGGGAATGTGACGTATATGCGGGACACCGCATCGCAAGCGGGTATCGAAACGCATTATTTAGACATGGCTCAAATCGGATTCGATACCGAGCTCAAATCGTTCGTCGACGATCAGTACCAACCCATCGATTATCTATTCAAGCTTTATCCATGGGAGTGGATGCTCAAGGAGGAGTTTGCAAGGCATTTGCTCAACTCCAAGACTGTTTGGATGGAACCACCTTGGAAAATGCTCCTTTCCAACAAAACGATCCTGGCTGTTCTTTGGGAGCTTTTTCCTGATCACAAGTACTTGCTCGAAAGCTCGTTTGAACCCCTTGAAGTCGACTATGTTCGCAAGCCGATTCTGGCACGCGAGGGGAGCAACATCGAAATCGTCACCCAGCAAGAGCACGCTCAGATGGTCACCGATGGTCCTTACTGGAATCAGCCTTGCGTCTACCAAGCGTATCATCCGCTGTACCGTTCGGAGTTCGGTTATGCGGTGCTAGGCAGTTGGGTCATCGGCGATCGAGCTTGTGGAATGGGCATCCGTGAGGACATCAAAGCCGTGACTCACAATACCAGTCGATTCCTGCCGCACTGCATTCGCAGGTAGGGTTTCTAACTGTCCATGACTTTGATGAGGTAATTCTCGTCTTCGTAGTCGACATGGATGCTGCCACCTTCGCTTGCGTCTCGTTTGAGCAATTCGGTAGCGATGGCGTTTTGGAGTCGACGCTGGATGACCCGTTTCAGAGGCCGAGCACCGTAGACCGGATCGTATCCTTCGCTGGCGATCGCGTTGACGGCACGGTCGCTGACGCTGAGCTTGAAGTGGGCTTCGGCAAGTTGTTTTTCGAGCCGTTTGAGTTGCAAGCTGACGATCTTGTGGATCTGTTCTCGCTTTAGTGGTTCAAACAGGATCGTCTCATCGATTCGGTTGAGGAACTCTGGTAGGAATTTGTTTTTGAGCGACTCTGCGACTGCAGCTTGCATTTCGTCGATGCCGCCCCCTTCGTCAGCCACCCGTTGGATCATCTGACTGCCGACGTTGCTGGTCATGACGATGATCGTGTTGGTGAAATCGACCGTGCGATTTTGTCCGTCGGTCAATCGACCATCATCGAGTACCTGCAAGAGCATGTTGAAGACATCGTTGTGTGCTTTTTCGATTTCATCCAGCAGCACTACGCTGTAGGGGCGACGGCGCACAGCTTCGGTCAACTGACCACCTTCTTCGTAGCCGACATATCCAGGAGGTGCACCGACGAGTCGGCTGACGGTATGGCGTTCCATGAACTCGCTCATGTCGATGCGAACCATGGCGGCTTCGTCATCGAACATGACTTCGGCGAGGGCTTTGCACAGCTCGGTCTTACCGACCCCCGTGGGCCCGAGAAACAGGAACGATCCGATCGGTCTGTTTGCATCCCCTAACCCGCTGCGGGAACGTCGGACGGCATTGCTGATGGCTTCGACGGCTTGGTCTTGGCCGACGACTCGCAAGTGCAATCTTTCCTCCATCACGAGCAATTTGGCTCGTTCGGTTTCGAGCATACGGGTCACGGGCACACCGGTCCAAGAGCTGACGACCTGGGCGATTTCATCGGCGGTTACTTCGGTGCGGAGAAGTTTAGGCTGCTCTTGCTCTTTTTCGCTCGAATTGTCTTCTTGTTCGAGTTGTTCACGGAGTTTGCGACGTGTTTGATCCAGTTCGTAGAGCTTTTGATAGTCGAGCTCGTTGACCGCTGAGCCCGAGGACTGTTTGTCCTTGATGGAGTTTTCTAACTTGCGAAAATCCGCTTCTGCCTGATCGAGGGCCTTGTGCACCGACTTGACGTCCGAGAGCCCGAGCTTTTCGGCTTCCCACTGCTCGCGAAGGCTAGCGACTTGTTTCTGAACGCTAGCCATCTCGTTTTCGATCTCTTCGAGGGCTTCTTCGGTGCTCTCGTCGGTTTCGTCTTTGAGTTGGCGTTGGGCTAGTTCCAACTGGCGAAGTCTTCTTTGGAGCGAATCGATCTCAGTCGGCACGCTGTCTCGTTCCATGGCCAAGCGTGCGGCGGCTTCGTCCACCAAGTCGATGGCTTTGTCTGGCAGGAATCGGTCAGCGATGTAACGATGCGATAACTTGGCAGCTTCGACCAACGCTGCATCGCGGATTTTTACACCGTGGTGGGTTTCGTAACGAGGCTTGAGTCCACGCAGAATCGAAATGGTGTCTTCAACGCTCGGTTCACCGACATAGACCGGTTGGAATCGGCGTTCGAGAGCAGCATCTTTTTCGATATGCTTGCGATACTCATCGAGGGTTGTCGCACCGATGCAACGCAGTTGACCTCGAGCCAGTTCGGGTTTCAGGAGCTGAGCTGCATCGCTGGAACCTTCGGCAGATCCGGCCCCGATGACCGTGTGCAACTCATCGATAAAGAGGATTACTTCGCCCTCGGCATCCTTGACTTCCCGAATCACCGCTTTGAGTCTCTCCTCGAACTCACCTCGGAACTTGGTGCCTGCGACCAAGCCACCCATGTCCAAGGCGATCACGCGACGGTTCTTGAGCGATTGAGGCACATCGCCTTGGACGATCCGCTGGGCAAGCCCTTCGGCAATCGCCGTCTTGCCCACACCAGGTTCTCCGATAAGCACTGGGTTGTTCTTAGTTCGTCTCGAAAGGACTTGGATCACACGCCGGATTTCATTGTCTCGACCGATGACCGGATCGAGCTTGTTCTTCGATGCTTGGGCAACAAGATCGACACCGTATTTTTCGAGTGCTTGAAATTTGCCTTCGGGTGACTGATCTGTAACACGAGCACTTCCTCGGACGGTTTGAAGTCCTTGAAGGATGTCTTTCTCGTTGATGCCAAAGAGTCTCAGGAGTTCTGAAGCGTTCTTGTCGGCTTTGGCCAATCCCATCAGCAGGTGTTCGGTGCTGACAAACTCGTCCTTCATCCCTTCGGCGCTGCTGGCTGCAGCTTCGAGCCCCTTTTGCAGCGAAGCGCTGATGCCCGGTTGGCGACTGTTGCTGCTGCGGGGCAGACGTTGAAGTTCGCTGGCGGTGGTCGATTGAAGTTTATCGAGCTGAGTTCCGATTTTTTTCAGAAGTGCAACGACCACTCCTGCGGGATCCTCAAGCAGGGTCGACAGCAAGTGGAGCCCTTCGATTTCTGGATTCCCTTGGGAGGCGGCCAAAGACTGGGCACCGACGATGGCTTCCTGGGCTTTGATGGTCAGTTTATCCATGCGAAATGGCATATTCACTTCTCCGCTATGCGTCTACTTGGCAGTTGAAAACTACGACAATCCAACGCTTAAGCAAAACCCAGGCCAATTCGCGTTTTCTTGGTCGATCCACCGAGGATCACGGGGCCTTAATCTAGGAATTATCCGAGACTTAGGTCATCGGGCGGACTTGAAAAACCCAGGTCTTTCTCCGATACTTAGATCCATGAGAGCAAACCCAGCCATTTATTCCTTCGACTTCTTTTTTACCGGTTACCACCGAGCTTGGCCTCGGAGGTCTCGCGGCTGATCCTAGAAACTTACGGATCCAGACAAGTCAGAACCTCAAGGCCGATCGACCTTGAGGTTTTTTGTTGGGCTACCGGATCTCAAAAGCATACCTAACCAAACAATCCCCACAGAGAAAGACAAAGCATGATCGTAGTGATGGATCAAAATGTAGCCGATGAGCAAATCGAAAATGTTGCCAAGCGGGTTCATGAACTTGGGCTCAAGGCCCATGTGATTCGAGGAACCGAGCGGACGGTGATCGCTGCGGTGGGCGATGAGCGGATGGTTAAGATCGAGTCGTTCGAGAGTTACCCAGGTGTCTCGGAAGTGCTGCCGATTTTGGCACCTTACAAGATGGCATCCAGGGAGCTCAAGCCAGAGCCGACTCAGGTGAAGGTTCGCGACTTTAGAGCCGGTCGTGGAGCGATCGGAGTCATCGCTGGTCCTTGTTCGGTCGAGAGCCAAGACCAGATTGTGGCTTGTGCTAAAGCGGTCAAAGCTGCTGGTGGAACCGCCCTTCGCGGGGGGGCATTCAAACCTCGCACCAGCCCTTATTCGTTCCAAGGGATGAAGGAAGAGGGATTGAAGCTCTTGGACTTAGCTCGCCAAGAAACCGGCTTGGCCGTCGTGACCGAGGTCATGAGTACCGAGGATGTGCCCTTGGTGGCCAAGTATGCTGATGTACTGCAGATCGGTGCTCGGAACATGCAGAATTATCGATTGCTCGAGTCTGTCGGGCGCAGTGGTCGAGCTGTGCTGCTCAAGCGTGGCCCGAGCGCATCGATTGAGGAATGGCTTTTGGCTGCCGAATACATCCTCAACGAAGGCAATCCGGATGTGATGCTTTGCGAGCGAGGGATTCGCACCTTCGAGACCCACACACGCTTTACACTGCCATTGGCCACGGTCCCCTATTTGCATCGCAAGACCCACTTGCCGGTGATTGTCGATCCTAGCCATGGCACAGGACACTCCTATCTAGTGACGGATATGGCTGCAGCTAGCGTGGCGGCGGGTGCCGACGGCCTGATCGTCGAAATGCATCCGAATCCAGAGAAAGCCATGAGCGACGGTTATCAGTCCTTGGATTTTACCCAGTTCCAAGAGATGATGGATCGTTGCAATGTGATCGCAAACGCGATTGGAAAAACCTTTGGTTGATCTGTATGCAGGACCCGACCGAGCATCGAACTCCACCGAGCCTGCCGATTCTCACTGTCATCGACAATGAGCATCCTTGTTCGTATCTAGCCAACCGCACGGCTCGTATGCCCTTGATCGTCCCTGAGCGGTTGGTCAGCAGAGACGAGTTCGACGTGATGCTCTCAAGGGGGATGCGACGTTCAGGGCGGTTCTCCTACTACACGGCTTGCGATGATTGCCAAGCATGCGAGCCGGTGCGGCTCGATGTATCCAAATTCCGATGGAGCGAATCATGGCGTCGGGTGATCAATCGCGGAGATCGGTTACTGCGACTGGAGGTCAGCCCGCCGGAGTATTCCGACGAGCGACTTAAACTGTTCAATCTCCATCGCGGGTTGCGGGATCTTTCCAACGGTGATGGGGATTATGGTTCGTACGATTACGAAGGTTTCCTGGTGGATTCCTGCTGCGAAGCGACGCTGGAACTGCGGTACTATTTGAAGGACTCTCTGGTCGCCGTCTCGGTCATCGATCTTGGAACTCTTTCGATTTCGGCCGTCTACACCTATTTCGATCCGTCTCACAGCAAACTATCCTTGGGTACCTACTCGGTGCTTAAGCAAATCGAAATGGCCCAAAGCGCCGGTATGCGATGGGTTTACCTAGGGTTGTATGTCGAAGCAAACTCGCACCTGAATTACAAGGCGAGGTTCAAACCCCAAGAACGCTTCATCGATTCCCAATGGGTCGAGTTCGAATAAACTATTCTGTGGAGCGAAGTTCTCCGATGAACGAACAAAACAAAGAGACTCTCCGCAAATCCAAACCACTCCTTCGTCGCTGGTCAACCTGGGCTCTGCTTGGACTTGCCGGCCTGATCGCCCTTGTCGGTTCGATCCCGACGATCTTGGGATCCAAGTGGCTCTATCAGCGACTGGTCGATCAACTTGCGATCGAAGGTTTTAAACTCCAAGTTGACTCAGCCCAATTCGCTTGGTTTCGTCCACTTGCGATCCAAGGAATTGAACTACAGCAAATCGATGCACCGGAAAAGTCCAAGAGCCTTTTGTCGATCGAGTCGATCGCATCGAACCGATCCTTGATGGGTTATCTCCTCAACGGTCGTGATCTTGGACGCGTTACGATCCGCAATCCGAAGCTCGATGTCGAGCTTTTGGAAAACACATCGAATCTCGAGAAGCTAGCTCGATCGATCGAAAATTCAACCCTCGCTCCCAAGCAACCAGCATCCAAGAGCAAGCCCAAGCTCGATGTCCAGGTTGTCGTCGATGATCTTTCGGTAGCGGTTCGCAAACAGGACTCAGGTCAAGAACTGCTCGTGATTCCACCCGTCGATTTGGACTTCCACTACTTGGCCCTCGATGGAAATGCACGCCTGGAATTCGCACCAACGAAATTGCTCGATCAGGTGCAAGTCACTCAGGAGCTCGTGCGGCTCGGGCTCGGAAGAGCCGTCCCGCTGCTGGCCAAGTCGGCGTGGTTCGATGGCCGAGTCTCCTTGAACTTCGACAAACTAGAGATTCCTCTCGATGAACCTGCGTTCTCCCAAGGCAGAGCAGAACTGACCTTGCACCAGGTTCGCAGCGGCCCCTCGGAGCCGATCATTGTCAATATCATCGATATGATCTCACGCTTACGAAAGACCGAGATCCCTCAAGAGCTCGTCTTCATCGACGGCTCGATCATCCAAGTCCGCTTGGCAGACGGAAGGGTTGAACATCAAGGTGTCCAAGTCGGCTTCCCAAGGATCGATCAAAGACTGCAACTCTCGAGCGCTGGAACCGTTGGGCTGGTCGATAAAGAACTCAGCGTTGGCTTGGGAATCCCCGTTCCATTGGAGATGCTGGCAAAAAGAGAATCGGTTCAGCAGCTCGGTGTGCCGCAAGTTATCTTGCCCGTTCGAGGTACGATCGACTCCCCCTACGTGGATTGGAAGTCACTGCGAGGAGACTCTGCAGACCTTCTATCGCTGGTAAGTGCGGCCCTTGGCGATGAAGCACCTGGAACGGCTGCTTTGATCGAAGTAGCCAGCGGAGTCACAAGCGGCAAGGCTGACGAAGCGATCGGAGCAGCAGTCGATCTGATCAAAGAACTCCGGCAGCGAAGACTCGAACGCAAAGCTCGATCGGTAGAAGAATCCGACTCTGGACGTATCCAACCGATCGATCAAAACAATTCGCCATCGAATAAAACAGACGCACCCAAACGTCCCCTAAGAGATGCCCTAAAGAACATCCTAGGTGGTGCTAATCCCGCTAATCCCTCCGGGGGCTAACGCCCCTTGGTCTTCTGCTGCATCTCTTCTTCGTCTTCGTCCTCCTCTTCCTCCCCTTCTTCGTCATCGTCATCGTCTTGCGCTTTGGCGAAGACAAAGGCTGCACGGATCGGAGGTGGCATTGGACTGTCTGCTCCTTTGACACTTCTCCAAACGATATCGTTGAGGATCAGATCGTCAGCCGCATCGGGAATCGAAAAATCCATCTCTTCGGAGATACTAGAGCCCCAAGCCAAGGCTTGGTTGGTCGCATGGATATCGACTCGCGGAGCTAGAGCTTGATAAGGGCTCGTGTCGGGAGTTGCTCCGAAAGCGTTGTACATCGGTCGAGCTGCTGCATCGAACTGGGTCATCGGTTCGACACCTAGAATCAATTCCATCGTCCGCAGCATGCTCGAGGTCGAATACATTGTCGAGTCGACTGTCCCGCGACGAATATATGGGCTGATTGCAAGGGCCACCGATCGGTGTGCATCGACGTGATCGCTTCCGTTTTGAACATCGTCTTGGATCACGAAGACCGCGCACTGAGGCCAGAACTTGCTCTTGGTAATCGCCTCGATGACTTTGCCTAAAGCTGCATCGTTCTGCGCGACCATCGCTGTAGGTGTCAGCTTTCCTACACGAGTCCCAGCGGTGTGGTCATTGGGCAAGTGCATGGTGATGAAATTCGGCAGGTTGTCTTCGGCCTCGAACTCTTTGAGTCGCTTGATAAAGGACTCGGCACGATCCAGATCGCTGTAGTCTAGGTCGTACGAGCGGTAGTTCGGATCAAAGTGCCCTTCGAGAACAGGAATCTTGGCTCGCGAAGGTTCGCCAGACTTCGAACCATTGGCGATGAACTCGCCGAAACTGAAATAGGACTTACCAGCCTCGGCGCACTTACCCCATAGATAGCCACTCGACGGCTGACCGATCTTGGTGGCTCCCTCGGCGGGATAAGTAAGCTTGCCTCGACTCTTGCCGTAGGTCAACGGCCAAGTTTTTTCGACAAAGTCGTTGGCATAAGCAGCCATGGTCCATTCGTGTCCATCGGCGCTGACTTCACCATCGACGTAAAAGTTATCAAGCAACACAAACTGATTGGCCAGTGCATGTTGGTTCGGGGTAACTTGCTCACCGAAGATGCACAGGGAGTCATCGCCGTTTCCCTTGGCGATATCTCCGAAGTTCTGATCGTAGGTGCGGTTCTCTTTGATGATGTAGAAGCAATGCTTGATAGGGCTTGGTTCGCCCACGTTAGCCGGGATCGGATTCTCTGGGGTGCGACCCGCGTTATCGACTTTCGAGTCTGCCTGCAAAGGAGCCGACTGGAATGCAAGCCGCGTCATCGTAGCGAGCTGGTCGGGACTCGGGGTTGGGATCGCACTGAGGCTTCCTTGAAAAAGTCCACCGATGTACTCGGTCAAGTTTTTAGGGGCGGCTTTGGTTGGATTAGGACCATAACGGTTGTCCTTGCTGGACATCCCCTTGCCATTGGTCACGAAAATCTGATCGCCACTTTTGGAAAACTTGACGTTCGTCGGATACCAACCCACAGGGACGAATCCGAGCGACCGGGATTTCTTCGGCTCCGATAGATCGAAAAGAGCGATGTTGTTGTTGCACGAGTTGACGGCAACCAAGACTCGCTCGTCAGGCGACAGAGCGATGGCCGAAGGTGTACTGCCGTTTTTGGCAGCCGGATAAAGGGCTGTTGCCAAGACCTCTTGGAGTTCGCCGCTAGTTCGGTCGAAGATCGCTACGGAATTTTCGTCGGAACAGGCAACCGCAAGGCGATTCGATGATTCCATCAGGAGCATTTCCGTCGGGTGTGACTTGGTCTTCCAAGTGGCTTCGATTTTCCAATTCTCCAAGTCGACGACCGCAATCTCGGCCCGCCCCCAAAGGCTAACGTAAAGCTTCTTGTTCTTGGGATCCTCCAATAGCCCATACGGGTAGCTTTGTTCTGGTAGAGCGAGAATTTCTGTCGGCACTAAGTCGGCTTTGGTCACCTCGGTATTGCCCGATTCGGTCTTGGTCTGAATCTCAAGTGGCTTTTGAATCCGTTTCAAGGAGTTTCCAAGCAGTCCGCATGCATAGAGCGTTTGACTGTCTTCCGAGAGCAAAACTCCCGAGACGACAAACTTGTCGGTCTTGGTCGCCAAGGTGAGGATCTTTGGTGGACCGAGGAAGCCTTGGTTGTAGGGATAGATATAGACCCGTTCGTCTTCCCCTCCCGATGCCAAAATATGTTTTCCGTCGGTACTGAAATCCAAGCCATAGAAAGACTGTGGGATCGGTGTGCGGGTGATCTTGTTAAGCGTCTTAGGCTCGATCGTGATGATCTCGTGTTCACCGTATCCGCTGTGGAGGATAGCAAGCTCGTTGCTCGTGGGACTTGCCAGCATGTGAACGGGGAAATCACCAAGGCTCGTTTGCTTGCCCTGGGCATTGATGGTCCAACCGTTTGGCAAGAGGACATTACCGGTGGCCTTGAGTCCCGGAAGTCTTGCCAAAGGATTATCCTCTAGGGCTTGCTCTTGGGATCGATCTTGAGATTGAGCCCAGGGGGAAATCATCGGAGGGATTGCCATCGCAAGACAGGCGAGGGATTTTCTCAAGAGGGCTTGGTAATTGGCTTTCATGGAGTTTTGCAAATGACTTACGAGGGATGCGGCAGGTAGATATCGGGCTTGAGAGGCCTACGATTGTACCGAGTTAGTTCGCTAGGCTAGCAAGAGTCGGTTTAGATTGTGTGTAGGTTCAGAGATTTTAACACAGTCGATTCCGATCGGATCGCTCGGTGGATCGATGCAAGGTGGATGCAAAAGTCCGACTCTGGATCGAAAAAAGCTTGCTGAAATCCTTCCAGGAGCCAGCAAATCCGAGATTATTTCGGGAAAAACGGATGCGTTACGGCTATACTCTACGATGCTCAGATTGGACCTCTTGGAGGTTCTACTTGGCAAGCAACAGACTCCACCGAAGTTTCCGAAATCCATGGAGCCCTCAGGATGAGTGAAAATCAACGACAAGCGATCCAGTTGCCAGAGTCTCTGGACAGGCAACTTCAAGGTTTCCGAGCCCATCTTCGTCGCACGAAGGTCATGGAGAGTTTGGGCATCGCATGCCTTGGGATACTTGCCGGCTACCTAGCGGTTTTTGTGATCGATCGGATGGTCGATCTGCCGACCTGGGGCCGATGGCTGGCTTGGTTGGTCGCTTTTGCCAGCGTCGCAACGATTCCGATTTGGGTTGAACGTTGGATTCTGCGCTACCGATCGCATGCATCGCTGGCGCGATTGATGACCGATAAGCTTCCTTCGCTGGGCGATTCTCTTTTGAGCGCCATCGAACTTGCTTCGGATCCTCAGGAACAGAAGCGTTCGCCGGCTTTGTGCCGCGCAGCGTTGGAACAAGTCGCTCAAGTTGCATCGACTCGGGATCTGACCGAGGCAGCACCTGACTCCGGACACAAGCGATGGTGGACTTTCGCGGCCATCGCCGGTGCGCTGGCCCTGGGGCTTGGACTGATGTATCCCCAGGCATCCGCGAATTCGCTAGCTCGCTTTGCTGCTCCTTGGAGCAGTACACCTCGATACACTTTTGCACAACTCGGCGAGTTGCCCACGCAGTGGATCGTTCCCCATGGTGAATCGATATCGCTGAAAGTGCCCCTGAGCGATCAATCCCCTTGGAAACCATCGCTAGCCAACCTGTGGTTGCCTCGACAACCCAAGATCGAGAGTCCTCGTCAGTCCGACGCGTATCAATTCGATCTGCCTCCGTTGATCCAACCGACGAAACTGACTCTCCGAATCGGCGATGCAACTCCAACGATCGAGGTGATACCAACGACGCGACCTGAACTGCTTGCTGCAAGCGCCAACCTCAAACTCCCTGATTACCTTCAGCGACCCGATACGCTTACCAAAGACATCCGAAGCGGTGCGATGACGATCGTCGAAGGAACCACGTATTCGATCAACGGCAAAGCTTCTCGCGAACTATCGACCGTAACGCTCGATAGTCAAGCGATCCAAGTGGCCCAAGAGAATTTCAGTTCAGACCAGCTCAAGGAATCCGCAACTGCCTCGCACGAGGTTCAATGGGTGGATCGATTCGGGCTCAAGGCCAAGAGTCCCTTTCCACTTAACATCGTCGTGCGGGCCGATGAAGAACCTACGATCTACACCGAAGGGATGCCTCGTGCGAAAGTTCTCTTGGAGTCCGAACAAATCCAATTCCAAGTCCATGCGTCGGATGACTTTGGGGTCAAGCAAGTCGGCTTTGAATGGAAAACCGCCGAAGGTGCGGTGGCCTCGAGGAAAACGCAGGGCGATCGTGTTCTCATCGCCGGAGGTGCACTTGCCGAACGGCTCGATGCCGATGCGGTCTTTCAAGCGACCTCGCTTGGGATCGAACCCCAACCGCTTGAACTGCGGCTCTTTGTCGAAGACTATTTGCCAGGCCGCAATCGCGTCTATTCCAATCCTGTATTGCTCATGATCTTGAGCCCATCGGATCACGCTCTGTGGATCCTCCAGCAATTCAACCGTTGGCAGCGCGAAGCTCTCGAAGTTCGCGACCGTGAGCTGCAACTCCTCGAGACGAACAAAAAGCTTCGAGCTTTAACAGAACAAGAACTCGAATCCCCCGATGTTGTCAAACAAATCGAGCAGCAAGCAGCCGCCGAACAAGCCAACGCGCGAAGGCTTGGGAACCTGACAACGCGAGGCGAGGATCTGCTGCGACAAGCCTCACGCAATAACGAGATCGGTGTTGGACATCTCGAAAAGTGGGCCGAGATGCAAAAGATTCTCAAGGACATCTCCGCCTCACGCATGCCCTCGGTTGCAAATCTGCTCAAGCAGGCTTCGAAAAACAATCAGGCTGCAAGCAGCCAAAATCAACCCAAGGATCCGCCAAAGGTGGCCGGTGTGAATCGCAGCGAGCAATCCTCCGGCGGTGATTCGAAGTCCGAGCAAGATTCGCAAAAGGACAATCTCATTAAAGCTCCAACGGTCGTCGATGCCGAATCCTCGCAACAACCTCCAAGTCAAAGCCAAGAGGAGTCTGAGGACGAAAAGAAAAAGAAACCTAGCACCGGACGACTCGGATTGCCTCAAACGACCTTGGCAGGTGCTAAGCCTAACAAAGACGATCAAAAAGAGCAGCCCCAGAGCCCTGAAGCCATCGAGCAAGCCGTCGAGCAACAACTAGCCTTGCTCGAAGAATTCGATAAGGTCTCCGATGAACTCAACAAGGTCATGGCAAACCTTGAAGGAAGCACGCTCGTCAAGCGATTCAAAGCGGCATCCAGAGAACAGATCTCGGTGGCCGATGCCGTTGGTACTTCGGTCCCGAATGCATTTGGATCGCGAGCCAAACGGCTCAAGAGCGAGGATCGCGAAGCTCTCGAACAACTCTCTTCGCGAGAGAATCTCGCACTCAACAACGTCGGACAAATCATCGATGATCTCGAAGCATTCCACGAACGCCGACCGATGGTCAAGTTCCGAGATGTCCTGGATGACATTCGAAAAGAAGATCCGCTGGCTGGACTGCGCAAGATCACCCAAGAGGTCGTCGAGCAGCAAGGCGTTACGATCGCCGAAGCTGAGTACTGGTCCGATGCGTTCGACCGATGGGCCGAGGATCTCGTCGATCCGGCTTCCAAAGGACAGTGCCCCGGGGGTAAGTCCAAAGGATCACTGCCTCCATCAATCGTCCTAGAGGTCATGCAAATCCTCGAAGGTGAAATGAATCTGCGCGATCGCACACGAGTGACCGAGCAAGCCAAAGCCGCCGCACCTGCCGAGCAGTACCAAACCTCCGTCAAGGAACTCGTCGACACCCAAAAGCAACTGCGAGACCGCATTGTGGTTGTCGGTGAAAAGATCGAAGAGTTGCCCGATGGTAGTAAAGAGTTTGCCAAGGAGATCGAACTGATGCAGATGGTCGAACTGGCCATGAACGACGCTTGGTCAACCCTCAAACGACCCGACACAGGCAAAGCGGCCGTCGCAGCAGAAACCGAAGCGATCGAACTGTTGCTATCGAGCAAGCGGATCAATCCCAAGAGCAAAGGTGGCGGCGGCGGTGCCAACCCAGGTGGGGGCGGATCTGGCGACACCTCCGATGCGGCCATCGCCATGGTCGGTCCCGGTGTGAACGAAAAAGAGATCCGTCAGGATCACGGAGTCGAGCAATCCACCGGTACAAGTAGCTCGCTTCTTCCCGAAGAGTTTCGCTACGGTCTTGACCAATACTTCGAAAGGATCGACAAGCGACAATGATTGCTCGAGCATTCGTTCGTTTCTGTTTTTGTGCGATTGTCTCTGTGGGCGTCTCTGTTGGGATCCCAGGTGGGCTTTGCGCACAGAATGCTGTTCCTGCAATCAAACTTCAGGCTGCGCGGATTGTGGTCGCGGGGGCCAACGCACCTGCCAACGAGCGCGACCATGTGGCTCGAAAATGGGTTCGTGGTCTGATCCAGCAAGAGCTCAACGCCATCCAAAACGTCTGCAAACTCAATGAAAAACAAGCCAAAGAGCTTGTCGATCTCATCGAGACCGAATGGAGAACCAAGTTCGCTTCCGTTTTTCGAAGTTACTCCGAGGCCAATCAGCGCGGAGGTGTGGACTTCGAGTTTAGAGTTGAGTCGGCTGTCAAAACATGGCTTCGAGAGGTCGAGTCGATCAACGAAGAACAACGCAGCGCGTGGAACTACGAACTCGATAGCCGCAACGAACTCCGTCGTCGCATCGTCATCGGCAAGATGGTTTCGGATGCCGAGCGCAAGTTTGGGCTCAGTTCCAAGCAGATGAAGGAAGTCGAAGCACTCCTGCACGAACGCTGGAAAGAGGCTTGGTGGATCATGTATCGAAACGGAACGACTCCTGAGACCAAGTTTGCTTGGATCAGCACCGCACTGAGCGAAGCCCAGCGCACCGCTGGCGCCGATACCTCGGGTATACGCCAAGAGTACTACACATCGGGCGGTTCGATCGATTTACCCTCGAGGCCACTTGCAGATCGTTTCACTGTCGCTGGGGTCACAAGCGATGAATCGATCCCGCTACAACCACCGCCTGCAGCCGACGCACCAGGACAACGCGATCGCTGATGACTACTCCACGCTTTGACAATCCGCTCTCTATGAAAGTTCGCAGGATTCGACCCCTTGTGCACAGTGCCATTTTACACAGTGCCATTTTACACAGTGCCATTTTACACAGTGCCATTTTACATAGTGCCCTTGCACTCTATGCGTTGGCCACCATGAGCCTTAGGCTAGAGGCTCAAGATGTTACGGTCGTAGAAGCTGCCGTAGGCCAAGCTGCCATAGGCCAAGCTGCTGCGGTCAAAGAGGACGCCAAACAAGGAGCCAAACCCAAGTCGGACAAGGGCTCCGAAAAAGTCTCCGAGAAAGTCTCCGAGAAGATCCCCAGAGCCTTCGATAGGAATCGACCGGAACCAGAAGAGGAGGTCGAGGCCCCCAAGAAGAATGCCATGGTGAACTTTGCCATGGATCCAGATCGCTGGACGGATGTGATCTACAGCCAACTCGGTGGCTCCGAAGCGACCTTTGAGCAACAGCAACGACGACGTGTCCGATCGACCATCAACCGTATCGAATTGATCTGCACGATCGATGAAAAGATTCGCGAGAAAGTCCAAGAGACTGCTGAGTTGGAAATCCAAAGGTTCAAAACGGAAGTTTTGGCACTGGCGACCCAAGGCCCACGCAATCCTACTCAGGAAGAGTACTCGGAGTTCTACAACAAGGTCTTCAAGCTGACCGAGCGATTCCGACAGCAGAATCAACCCAACGCCGCTCGCAAGATGCCCCTTTGGCAAAAAGTCCTCTACAGCAACCTCAGCGATCAGAACAAAGAGGAATTAGAAAAAGACAACCGCAAGCGAGCCGAATATCGCCAACAGGTCGTTAGGCTAGAAGTTCTCTTGCGTATCTCTCGTCGACTCGGGCTTACATCCAAACAGCGAGAGAAGCTCGAACCTTACACGCTCTCGAATACCGAGGCATGGAAGACGCTCGATCAAGCTTGGCAAACCTTGCAACAGTTTCCCGAAAAAGAGAAGCGTGAAATATTCACTCCGGAGCAAATCCAGGAGCTGAAGAAACCTCTTGAACACTCCGATGATCTGCAACTCGTGATCCGTGAATTTGGCGATGATCTCTAAACGTCTTTTCTATTGGTTTGTATCAGGGGTCGTTGCTCTGAGCCTCTGTCCGATCCGACCGGTTTTCGCGCAAAACCCTTTGCGAGAAAACATGTTTCAAGGTCAAGCGGTCCCTCGCGATGTTCGAGAGATGTACGAGCGAGGATTGGCTTGGTTGCAAAACAATCAAAACGACAACGGACGTTTCAAAGGTGGAGAAAGCGGACCGGGAGTTACCGGGCTTGCCACCATGGCTTTCCTGGCCTACGGCGACGATCCGAATTTCGGGGTCTACTCCGATTCGATCAAGAAGGGAGTTCGATCGATCATCGAGGATCAAAATCCGACCACTGGATACATCGGATCGAGCATGTACCACCACGGGTTTGCGATGCTGGCACTTGCTGAAGCTTATGGTGCCGTCGATGAACGCCGATTGTGGGATGGGATCACGCGCAACGAGACCAAACATCGGTCGATTGGAAAAGCACTCGAACTTGCCGTTCGTACCGCCATCACCAGCCAAACGAAAAACTCGGTGGGAGCTTGGCGATACTCACCCGATGCGACCGATGCGGACACCTCGGTCTCCGGATCGGTGATGGTCGGGCTCTTGGCCGCGCGGAATGCCGGCATCGAGGTTCCCGACAAAGCGATTGATCGAGCCATCGAATATTTCACCTCGATGACCTCCTCGAGTGGCCAAGTCGCCTATGCAGGAGGACTTGGTGGTTTTGATAACTCTCCTGCGCGCGTGTCGATCGCAACGTTGGTCTACAGTGTTTCGGGCCGCAAGGATCTCAAGGAGTTCAAAGCCACCTCGACATTCCTCAAGTCGACCGATTCGAATGAGACCAGCGATCATTACGGCGAATACACCGCTTACTACAAAGCCCAGGCGCTCTTTCAATCCGACATTGCCGCTTGGGAAAAATGGAACAAGAACCTGATACGCGAGCTCAAGGAAAAACAAAAGTCCGATGGGCATTTCGACGGAAACTATGGAGCCCCTGTGGCAACGAGTATGTCGCTGCTGGCCCTTGCACTGAATTTCCGATTCCTACCGATTTATGAACGCTAAGCGATCGATGGCAATGACACTCCGCAGTTGGATTTTTTCACCGGTGACAATTGGCTTAGTCACAATCGCTTGGTTGATTAGCCTGTCTTTTTGCCTAGAGGCTCAAGAGGCTGCCAAGCCCACAAGCAATGTGCTTAGGCTCCAAGGCGGGGACACTTATCGAGGCACGATCGCTGGGAGTAAAACGCCCCAGGAACTGAGCTGGAACTGCCCGAGCTTCCTAAAACCGATCAGCTTCCCGTGGGATTCCGTGCAACTTGTGCAGATGCAAGAGTCTAGCGAAAAACCCGACTCCGCGAACTCGCTGGGCGATCATCCTTTTTGTGCAGAGCTTATTTCCGGCGAGATCGTCAGTGGCCGGTTGGTTTCCATCGAGCCTGATCGTGTGGAGTTGGATGTTGAGCAGATTGGCAAGGTATCGCTACCGACCAAGGAGCTTCGCTACCTGCTGCGGCTCATCCCGGGTGGTTCCGAAGCGGTGCAAGTGCTCGGCGCTGGGGATTGGGAGCAGGTTTTGCCAGCGACTCGCAATGGGCGGGCTACCAAGTGGTATCTGAAGGCCGGTGAGATTTCGACCGACACAAGTGGCACGACAATTACTCAGTGGGCTCAATTGCCAGAACTTGCCACCATCGATCTGGATGTCGCTTGGGATCAAGGCTCCCCGAATTGGTGGCTTACATTGGGCGAACCGCGTCGAATGGAATTGCAGGTTCGGAAACTTCAAAACAAAAAGATTCTCAACGTGACGTTGCTCTTAGAGAATTCTGCCGATGCGGATGTGACGACCATTCAGTTGCCCTACGAAGAGGATCAATCGATCAAGCTTAGGCTTTTATGCGATGCGAACAAAGGGGTCTATGTGTTGATGCGAGACAATCAGGTGCTCGGTCGACTCAAAGGGAACATCAAGGAGCGATTCGTCGGACGCACCAAGATCAGTTTTACCAACACCGCACTGGGTGTTTTGACCTTGAGGGATCTGCGGATCAGCCGCAACGCATTCTCGCTTCCATCGGAGGTAGCCGAAACCGATGCAAATCGAGCAAGCACCAGGCAGACCGAGTGGATGACCAAAGCGCGAGGGACGTTCTTTGGAAGCATCGTCGGTAGCCAAGAGAATCCGGCCACGGACTCTCCGGGTGGCAGTCCAGTGGTGAAGGTTCAAGGGATCGAGACGACACCTTTGTCGTTGGAGTTTGGGGAGATTGAGCGGATTGAATTTCCGGTGGCTCAGTTGCCCCCGAGCAACGTGACGAGTGTCGAACTCGTCAGCGGCCTTCGTTATGGAACCAATCGTCTGGAAAGCCGTATGGATGAGTCTTTCAACGGCGTTGAAATCGATCTTTCGGGCAAGAAACTGCAAATTCCTTTGTCTGATATCAAAAGGATTTCCAAACGACCGGTTGCAAGTCCTGAGGAGCCCCAGCCGACAACCAATGCCCAGCTCGAGAAGATCGTCATTCAGCGTCTGATCACCGACGATGCTGTTTCGACAGGACGGATCTCGAGCGTGGTGGATCATGCACCCGAGTCGAAGACCTTTGGTTGGCAGGCTAAGCATGCGACCAGTAGCGTACCGCTGAATCCAAAATCGGATGGTGCCATTGAACCTGTTTTAGCGCAGTTGGCCGGTTCGAGCCAACGACGGACTCGCTCTCCGGAACCCATAGCGGTCGTGCGGGCCGATGGCTTACCTGTCGAGAACGATTTTGGTCGACCGCTTAAACCCGAGGATCCGAGTTTGTTCTTGTTCTCTGGAGATTGTTTTCCGGCGGTGATTCGCCGAGGGGATTCGCAGGAGTTTTATTTTGAGTCGTCGCTGTTTCCAAAACAGTCGATCTCTCAATCGCTCGTCAGGGGGCTTCGTTTCGTAGACTATCGGGGGATTGAAAAGCTTGATCGTGCCACGCGGTTGCGTTTATTGACATTGCCGAGAGTTCAGCGAAGCAATCCGCCGACCCACTTGGTCGTCTCACGAGACGGAGATTTGTTGCGGGGCAAATTGGTCCTCTTTGACCGGGATCAATTGGTCATGGACGTTCGGGGCGAAGAACGAACGGTGCTCGTGAAGAACATCGCCGAGCTTATTGCATTGGATCCTGCGCCTAAGCTTGAGGAACCCAGCCAGGCGACAGAGGAGTCCCCGCAGGAAACACAGGACACTCCCCAAGGGGATGTCTATCAGATCAACCTTGAGCAAGGTGCCAGGGTATCGATTCAGCCTGTTTCGGTCGACGCCGAGTCGCTCAAAGGGATCCACCCTCAACTTGGCGAATGTTCGCTACCTTGGAGTAGCGTCGTGCGGATTTCTTTGGGGGACGCGATCGCGATGGATGCATCGCAGAACCGGTTTGGCAAGTGGAAGCTTCAGCATGCCCCCGATCCGAAGTTTGTTTCAGAGCCTGACGGTCCGAACGATCGACCCAACGACACGCCACAGATGCGGATGATAGGACAGGGGGCACCGGAGTTCGATCTAATGAAGCTTGATGGAACACCGTTTAAGCTCAAGGAGAATCGAGGCAAGATCATCATATTGGATTTCTGGGCGACTTGGTGTGGGCCTTGTATCCGCAGCATTCCGACTTTGATTGAGGTTTCCAAGGAGTATAAGGACTCGGGAGTTGAGCTCGTGCTGGTCAACTGCGAGGAGCCTGAGACCAGGGTGCGTCCATTTTTGGAGCGGCTAAAATCGATACCGACGGTTGTTTTAGATAGCGATGGGACGGTGGGTAAGCAGTACAACGTGGCGGCGATCCCACAAACGGTTTTGATCGATCGTGAGGGTGGAATCGTTGAAGTGCTAGTCGGTGCGAGCGACGAGAACGAGGAACTGCTGCGCAAGAAGATCGAAGAGCTCCTCCGACCCTAAAGCCTATTTTCTGACCGCTGATGCACGCTGATATTCGCTAATAAAGACCACGCCCGACCGCTGATGAACACTCATGAACGCTGATGCCCGTAGGGTACGTGAAGCGGTTGTGCGCGATGGGTATCGACATTGATTCCTGAAACAATCTCGCTTTAGAGATCGTACCAAGATAATCCACCAACCGCCGAACGTACCATCAAGCGCGAAAGGCTCTTTGGCTGTTCCCCTAAAGCCTTCTCACCCCGCTTGGCCCCCTTTCGCCACCGGGGCTTTGGCCGGGGGAGAAAGGGCGGGGGGATAGAGGGGGTTGACCGCGCGTAGGGCTTTTTTTCAACCGCTGATGCACGCTGATATTCGCTAATAAAGACCAAAACCGACCGCTGATGAACACTCATGAACGCTGATGCCCGTAGGGTACGTGAAGCGGTTAGGCGCGATGGGTATCGCCATTGATTCCTGAAACAATCTCGCTTTAGAGATCGTACCAAGATAATCCACCAACCGCCGAACGTACCATCAAGCGCGAAAGGCTCTTTGGCTG
>JAJTFC010000071.1 GCA_021298315.1 Planctomycetaceae bacterium | reverse complement strand
TCCTCGACAGCAACGACCGTAGCCGTACGCGGATAGCGATTCAAGCAAGCCATCTCTCCGAGGATGACGTCTTCGGCTCCTCGGTAGATTTTCGTTGCATTCGACGAATTCGCGGTGTCCGATCCAGTGGCTAAAGTTGGAACAAACGATCCCGAACCAGAGAAAATCCTATTAAGGAAACCTCTCTTCGCTGCAGTCGGCTTGGCAACCTTGTTTCCGCGTTTATTGATTTGGATCTCGAACTTACCCCGTTGGATCAGAAACGCCGTTGCACCGTACTCGCCTTCACGACAAAGCACATCGCCGGGCTGTAGAATTCTACGTACGCAAGCACCACCATTGAACTGAAGAAACTTGTAGGGTATCCCGGAAAAGATGGGGATTTCGAGCATCTTTTCCGGTGAAAGGATTTCAAATTCACGGTCCCCGCTCTTCTTGTGTTCCGACTGGATGTCGTCGGAAAGTTTTTCGATCTGCTTCTCGATGACCAACGGCCTGAATTGCAGAGCGTCTGTTGGGCAAGAGATCACGCACTCACCGCAAGAAACACATGAACTTTCGAGCATCGATAAATTGGTGTCAAAAGCGATCTTTGTCAGATATCCCTTGCCGTCGCGAGCCATGACGTCGTTGTGCTTGATCTCGTTGCATGCACGGGTGCATCGTTGGCACAAAACGCAAGCGTCATGGTTGACTGCAATGATCTCGGATGACACATCGAGTTTGCGATTGCCAGCCAATTCGCTGGGTGGATAACGCAGTTGGTTCGCATTGGGGACAAAGCGATGAACAAGCTTTTTCAACTCATTGGGCTCATAAGCCTTAGGCGCTTCGACGAGATTGTCTCGATCGTCCTGACTCAGATGCTCTGATGCAAGCAATTCGACAATCACACCGACCGAATCCTTCAATACTTCAACCGTCTTAGGATTATCCTTGCTCGCAAGCGTGGTGATGACCATCCCTTCTTTGACGTGGTAGGTGCAGGCAGAGACGAGGTCTTTTTTGGTGCGTCCACTCTTGCGAATTTCCTGGATCTCGACCAGACACACTCTGCACACACCCACGGGTTGAAGGTGTTCGCGGTGGCACAAGACAGGGACGGGATTGATGTCTTGGACACCTTTAACGTACATCTTGGTCACCGCATCGTAGATGGTCGTTGGACGCGGGATGATCTCGCCTCGATCATTGACCATTACAACGCCCTGAGAATTTCGCATCGGAACCGCTTTTTTGACCACGATGGGCTCTCCGTCGATCGTGATGCGAACATCCGTTTCCAAGTCGCTTAACGAAGCGTCGGCGCGTCGGATGAGCTGCCCATCGACATCACGAGCAAAGAGCGCCTCTTCACGCGCACTGATGTACTCGTTGCCATCCATTAATTCTTGATCTGTGGCCATAGTTGCACGATGCCGTTATGGAAAGTTATTTGTTGTTTTGATAGAAGAATTTTAAGTAAGTTCTGAAAGGTTCACTGGCGACTTGGCCAAGCCCGCAGATGCTCGTCGTCCTCATAATCCGAGATAGCAGATTTGCGTGATCGACAAAGCCGGAGACCAATTCATCAGGCTGTGCCGATCTGGCTAATTGCTGAGCCATATCGACTATCTTTCGAGATCCAAGTCGGCAAGGAACACACTTACCGCACGATTCCCTTTGGTAGAACTGACTGCATGAGACCGCTTGATCGAGCAGATCCGCCGTTTTTCCGTAAACGACAATACCCGCACCGAGCATATAGCCGATTTCACGGGAAGCATCGACGTCCAAAGGCAACAACTTGATGTCCGTAGGAGCTTTAGTAATCGTTGGGTATTTAAAGGCATCCGTTTCATTGCCCTCTTTGTCCAGAACCTTGGGTATCCGGATCGACTTCTCCGGTAGGATCGCAGGCAGGAATCCACCTGAAGGTCCACTCAATGCCACGGCTAACAAAGGAATGCCATCTTTCATGCCACCTGCATAATCATCAATCAGTTCACCCAAGGTGATACCACAGGGAACCTCGTAGGCTCCTGGACGGTTCAAGTCGCCGCTGATACTGAAGAACCTTTTTCCTTTGGAGCGATTCTTGCCGGCGTACTTGTACCACAAACCAGGGGTTCCCTTGCTGGCCGTCGGGTTGCTTGATTGCTCCTTGGTCACGTTTTCTTCGGTGGGCTCTCGCAGTAGTATTGAGGGGACCCAAGCGAACGTCTCCACGTTGTTGAGAATGGTTGGTTGATCGTAAAGTCCGTTGGTTTGCAATTCGGGCGGTCGATTTCGTGGTTCAGATCGCTTACCTTCTAGTGCTTCGATCAACGCGGTTTGCTCACCACAAACGTAGCCGCCAGGGCTAACGAAAACTTCGAGCCGGAAAGCTCGACCGCTTTGGAAGATATTTCCTCCTAAAGCACCATAGCGTTCGGCTTCTTGGATCGCTTGCCTAAGCTTCTCGATTTGTTCCTCGTATTCGTGCCGAATATAAATGAAGCCCTGTTTGGCACCGCTGACCAATGCCGCCATCGTCATGCCTTCGATCACCAAGTGGGGGGCCGCAAGCAGGATCTCTCGATCCTTGAACGTTCCCGGTTCGCTCTCGTCGGCATTGCAAACCACATACTTGGTCTCGCCCGGAGCCGTGCGGGCTTCATCCCATTTGGAAAACGCCGGAGCCCCCGCGCCACCCATGCCCAGGAGCCCTGCATTCTTCAATGCCTGAATGACTTGATCAGTGCTTGGATCCTTAAGAAATCTCTTTACTGCCTCGTATTTTTGCTCGATCGCACCCTTTCGATAACAATCGATCTCGGACCGATCCAAGGTGGCCTTAGCCGTCACCATGTCCGAGTCCGCTTGAGGATGTTGCCCCTCTAAAACAGATTGAACGATCCGGCGGTATTCTTCAACTTTACGATCCACATATAAGGCTTGGCCATGCGATGAGCCCTCGATAATCACCGCAGGGGCTCGGTCACAACGGCCCAAGCATGAGGCTTCGTGGATATGCAAATTCTCATGGCCCACTTGGTCCGACAACTCCTTGAGTTGCTCCGTTATTTTTACCGAACCTCGCAAACGGCAACTCATATCCCGACAAACCGCCACTCGACACTTCGCCGGTGCTTGTCGACTGTAGTGCGGAAAGAAACTAACCACATCCTGGATCACACGCACCGGCTCGCCAACTTGTCCAGCGATCCTGTTGATATCCGTGTCGCTGATATACCCCTGCTTGTGCTGCACATCTTGCAACATCTTGGCGATACGGGTTCCAACTTGTCTTTCAACGAGTGATTTCATGTTTGTTCATTTCAGGGAGTTGATAAGTTCCCGTAGTTGCTTGTTGAACTCGTTCCAATCGAAATCTCTTGACGATTCGTAGGGCATGGCTTGTTGTCTTTTCCACATGTCGATGGGCAAGTCCCATTTGTCGAGAGGAAACGGAGGGTAAGAGTTATCTGAACGTCCGTGGAAAAAGATCGCTTGCGCCGCGAGTTTCAACTGGACGGCAGATTCCCATGAGGTCGGTACAGGCTCGGTTTTGACTCGATTCGCCCAAGCGTTTTTGACAAGTGCAATGCTCGCATCGTCGACGATAGGGTACTCGTTCGCGATGATTACACCGAGGAAATCGATCATGGCGGTGCATGTCTTTTCTAGATTTAACTGCATGCTGGTGTCTTGGTGAATCGTACGCGGATCGAGCATCGATTTTTGCAAAAGACTGCGATGATCATTCCACTCTTTTATGGAATCGCTATCAGAATTCCCAGCCTTTGATTCCGAGAATTCGGTCACTGAGGAATTCGTAGCCTCTAATTTGAGGGTTAAAGGCAACTGAGTAATGGCAATCGCTAAGTCGACTTGCTCGAGGTACCAAGCGTCCCACTCGGCGAACGCTAAATCGCTACCGTTGATCTTTTGAGTTCCAACGTCGATCGGGTGATGGCAACTCGAGCAACGATGCTCAGTGAATTCGGGCCACTCGGCCTTTCCAATCCGATTTCTCAAAAGCTCCAAGCGTTGTTTGGCGTTGACCAGTTTGCCTATCCGCCAAGTATCGAGCGAGCGAGCATTCGCAGGACTCAGCTTTTTATCGTCCTGGCTAATCGACACTTGCGCAGCCGCAACGTTGTCTTGATCCCACCAATGCTTTGGGTATTTCAGCAAAAAATGGCTCAGTTCGAAATAAGTCGGCGGATGACCGGCGGCCATAAGCTTGTGGGAGACTTCTCGCTGCCCGATTGCGGCTTTGGTCCCATCATCAAATTCCACCTGACCGACTCGCCCAAGCTCACCGATGTGACAAGAGCCACAAACCCTTGCCGCAACCCAAGCTGACTCCATGTTCAGACGCCCGGGGTCCGATGGATCTTTGAATCGATTAACGCCGAGAACTCGCCAATCGCTTGAATAGTGACTCGGATCCCACACCGTGGCCGATCCATGACAACTCTGGCAATCGACTCCCTGTTGACGCTGGGACACAGGAGCCAACTCGCTTGCGTGGCAAGATGCACAGTTGTTCTCAAGAAATCCACGATAGTTTGGATCGTCCGTTTGGCTGGGCGCTGTTTGAGCATCACCCCAAAGCTTTTGTACGATCGCAAGAGAATCTTTGGTCAACAGCGATCTATAGGCCCTAGCATGGGGATCGTGGTCAGACCAAATGTGGACCGCATTCGACCAAATCGGAGTTGCAATCACTGCGGATTTATGGCAGTTAGCTCCATCGCAACCACTTTGAACAAGGAAATCCGATTTGTTGATCGGTGGCACCCTCGTATCTTGCGCTAAACCAACAGATAAAAATCCATTGGCCAAGATCATGCAAGCCACAGCAATGCTCCTGTGAGTACCAAGGATCATTCTGTTGCCCCTTGAGCTTGCGGTGCCTGCTGAATATTCGGAACCACGGTCGTGATTGTCTTGGTCGGATCGTGGTGATAGCGATGGCAATCGATACAATCTGCCGTGGCAACGTTCACTTTTTCTGCCTGCTTGTTTGCTCGATTCGTCTCGTCTTTGATGTGACAGTTGCGACAGGTTTCTATTCCGCCGATCAAAATCTGGCTCGCATGCCCTCCAAGGGGTGGAACTTTATCGTCAGGAGCTTTATCGCTGCTCAAATCCATGTTGTGGCACTCTTGGCAGTTGACATTCATGTGAGAACCATGCTTGAAAGTCGCATCTTTCAACCATTGGGACTTGATGCCGCTGTCGCTGACGATTTTTTGTGCGTTCGGTTCGCCATCGGCCGCAAACTGATGGCACTTATTGCAACCATAGGTAAGAAAAAGCGTATTTTTGGCTTCAGGCTTGCGTTCGTTCAAAAGGCTGACTAGATTCCCGCCAGAACTTGACAACTCAGCGCGTCGGTCGTCCTCGACTTGTGGATCGAGTTTGATATCTTGCATTCGAGCCGACCGACTCATCTGCTGCAACTGCTCTGCCCTAACAACATCCGTCAAGTAATCGAGATCCTTGAAATCCAGCTTATGAGGAACGTCGATACGATGGCATGCTTCGCAGTGCTTGCTGAATTCGATCGGCTTGTAGAGGAAGTGTGTATTGGATTGCTGTGGGGTGATTGCTCCGCCGTTGCCAAAAAGGCCTTTTGCTTCGAAACCCGGAACATAAACTTCCATAGCTTCGTATCCGTTCATTTCTTGATCACGCTCGTGGCAGTCGCCGCACGAGAGTTGGATCAAGCCGGTTTTTGCATCCGCTTTGTATTGATCTTTGAAGCGATCTCCGAGTGACTTCCAAGATTTTGCAGTGGCATCTCCTGGCTTTCGAGGTTGTCCTAATCGCATGTGCTGAATATGACTGAAACTGATCGTTCCAGTGTCTTTAGCCACGTTTGAATCAAGAGCGGGAAACTCTGGATGCCCGGCGTCTTTAACGGCATCAAAACTCGTTATCTTCGCATGGTTCTTTGGACTTGCCTTAACGTATTGGCTCAAGTCCTTGTGGCACCGGACGCAACTCTCATCGGCGATGTTATTAAGGTCGTGATTAAATCCAAGATGTTCATGATGGCATTGCACGCAAGACTCCATCTTGAGCTTCTCTGGAAGCATGCTAGCCGAATAGTGATCCGACCAAGGGTGGCATTCCTTGCATTTGTTATTGTTCTTGAATATGGCGGTTGCATCGTAGCCAAAGGCAGTGGGCTTGATGGGTGTATTGTCCGTATGGCACTTCTCGCAACCGGTATCGTTCCAAGCATGATGGGCTTTGGACAACTCCCCGGTGCTCATCTGCTTTTTACCCAACTCGCTGAGCATCCACACACCGTAAGCGACACCCAAAGCAAGTCCGGCTAGACCTAAGAATCTCTTCCATCGAATGGAGGGATCCACGACCGCAGTATAATTACGATCTATTCGTCGTGAACGCTGCTTACCAGTGATCGCCATTACTTGGTTCCTGATTATTCCACCGCTTACATGTAGCGCAGAGATTGAATGATGTGAACGATCAAAAGCACGCCAAGCGTTACGCTGATGCCGGCATGAAATGCGATCCAGCGATGCAACCAAGCATGAGCCATGCGCTGGGCGTCAAATTGCAACCGCTGCTCGACGCTGCCTTGGAGACTATCTAAGATCGGTCCGGCCGAGGCCGAGCAGGACTCCCGGAAATTCTTGAACCAGTCTTGGGTTTTTTGAAGAGTTCTAATGGG
This sequence comes from Planctomycetaceae bacterium, assembly GCA_021298315.1. Classification (GTDB taxonomy): domain Bacteria; phylum Planctomycetota; class Planctomycetia; order Pirellulales; family Pirellulaceae; genus JBKCUI01. The sequence goes on along the minus strand of JAJTFC010000071.1, from coordinate 24,594 downwards.
CGAACGTTTTACGCTCTGCGTACCGCTCGAAACGGCATTCCTAAGTAGAAAAGGTTCGATCACCAGCGTGTACTGCTTCCAAATCTCCGCGCGGTCTGCAGGGGTCAAATCGTCGGCAAGATCATTCGAGATACTAACCCGCTGCGGATCTCTTCTTTGCATCGCACCTACGATGATGGCGTTGGACTTGTTATGGCTCTCGGCTTGCCGAGTCAGATTCATGGACGGCAACGAACCACCAGACCTTAAAGCGGCTAATTGGTCTTCTAACATAACAAGCTTGCCCGTGTTAGGTGGTTTGCCGCCTAAGGCCACGGTCAACATTTGTCGGTTCTCCAATGCGCTTAGCAACGACACGTCATCGATCTGATTTAGGATCGTTTCCTGTGGCAAGTTACCGAGCATCCAACGCGGAATGACCACCTGCATGATCCAACCAAAGACACCGCTAGCTAATACCAGCAGCAGCAGAATCATGAGAATCGTACTGAAAGCGCCTCCGAATCGAAAACCCGAATGAATAAAGGCAAGAGGCCCACAAGCTAGACCCAACCAAAGATGATAAGCGACCCAAAACTTGGTCCGACCTAGCTTGTATTTCCTCAATCGCTTGCGAGGCCACAGCAAGAGCTCGAAAAGAATAATCCCTGCGGCAACGCTACCGACGACAAGTCCCGGTAGGGTACTACCGGAGACAGATGTATCCTTTGACGCAGTCCAAAATTGCCATACCCCACCGAGGATAATAAGCAAACTTGCTAGAGCGATCGGGCCATAGTGAAGGTGCATTTTACGGACAATCAGCACGGCATATACCCTTCACGAATGATTCACATCAAAAACACTGTTACAAGTGTGGGACAAGATGGAGCGTCAGGTTAGACAATAACCAACGAAAAGTCAAATTTTCGTCGGCTAAAACTGGTCTTCGGTTGGCTATCGACCATTATTTGCTAGATGCCTCCCAAATAGGTGAAAAATCTTTTACTGGATGCACCAGTTGACTAACGGAACGTTCCAACATGATCAAAGAGGGACCGTCTTCGGGATACCTTTGGACGAGTTCTCCGAAAAGCCGTGCGGCTGGACGCATTTGGCTTTCGATCTCGAACATTGCAAGCCCTTCCTCATACTTGGCAATCAGATCTTCGTCAGCTTCCTCCTCACTCATGAGCTGATAGAGATTGACAGATCCATCGAGCCCCACGACCTTGGCTCTGCACAAGCGACGCTTGGGGGTGTCAGGTGGCACACACTCGGCTGTTGTATCGGCCATGAGAGTTGATACTTTCCACTGCTTCGTAAGCCCCTGGATTCGGCTTCCAAGGTTAACAGTCCTTCCCATGGGCCCATATTTAAATTTTTGCCTGGAACCAGTATTCCCAACCCGAGCCTTGCCTGTGTTTAAACCAATACCAAAGTCGATCTTGAAGGAGATCTTGTCCTTGTATCTCTCGTTGAGCAGACGCTTAAGCTTCATCATCGACAAAGCAGCTCGTATAGCGCTGTAACCATGAGAAGGCTCTTCCTCGGGCGCGCCCCACATCGCGAAAAGCTCATCACCAACGTAATCGACAAGCACTCCGTCGGCTTGGAGGACCACCTCAGATAATTCGCTAAGTGTATCGCTTAGCCAGTGCATCGCGGCATTGGCTTCCATCGTATCAGTTGCCTTACTAAATCCACGAATGTCGCAAAAAAGAACACTGACCTCTGTGTCTTTACCCTCTAAAAACGTATCCCCTTTGTCGAGCAGGTTGTCGATAACCTTCTGAGAGAAAAACTGCTGATAAGTCGTCAACTCCCGTTCCTTTTTTACATTCTCCAACCGATAGGCTGTGGCAACAGTGAGAATGCCGATAAATTCTTTTTCGTCGCTGGTAATCGTCGCGTTTCGCCGAGAGCCCATCCTCCAGCGCCGATCCGCATACAATACACCCATCAGCTCCCCACTCTTACTCGTCGGATCAACCAATGGGCTGGCGATGGCTGTCTGCATTTCCATCAAACTCTCAGGGGTTTCCTCTTGGCTGTCGTCTGGATAGGTCGCTAGCCTTCCTGTCGACAAAACCCTATCGAGCAATTTGCGCGACGGCGAATCCAAATCGGCGTTCGGCGATTTGAGAAAAATGTTTTTGTCATCATAGACCCAATTCCCCGATTCGCGAGTGATGATTTGCACGCGATCCATGTCCATGACTCGCATCACCGCCTGCGCGATGCCATGAAAATACTTTGGCGAGTTGATCGGCTCTTGCAACGCAGGAATGATTTGACGCATGGCTTGCAAGAATAAACGGCTATTCTCCCCTGCCCCTGAGCCTTCCCACTCCTGTGAAAACACCGTGTGTGCCGATAGCATACCACTTTGGGATGAAAAACTTCCTCCGCTTAAAAAACTGCCTGCACTCACCGCACTACCCAAGATCGACTTGAGCTGATCGTCAAACTCAGAATGCGCGCTCTGGCTCTCGGAGATCAACTCCGAACTCTCGATCAACTCGATTACAACCCCAAATCCCTCAGGCAAAAGCAGAGCGACAGGCAAAGTCCTCTCAATCGCATCGCCCGGCAAAATCCTGACTTTAGATTCGCCTTCCGTGACCCAAAGGTCTTTATTGACTGCATGAATATTTGAGATCTTGATCATCCGCGACCCGATCGGATCGATCCCGCAAACCTTCCTTGGAACCTTGTTGGCTCCACCGGTATCGGCCACCACCCAACGTGCTTTTCCCTCAGATCGCGTCAAAAAGGGAACTTCAGGTCCAATATCCGTTTTGTCTCTTCGGCCTAACTCGATGTACTCGCTGGTCCGAACATTCCCTACAACCGCTCCATCCTTGGTAAGTTCGAGACTCATTAGCATGATTGTTTAACTCGCTGAAAGAACCTGGGCCGATAGCGTCAAAGGTCGTGCTCACCGCAAATAGCAAGAGGCGGCATAGTATAATCGAAGTCCCGGTGGTCTAAACGTCAAGTCTGACGCGTAATCTTAAAGCGCTCAATCCGAACTCAGCCTGGCAAGACATGTCACGACTACTGGCTTGTTCTTGGCTATTTGTATTTGCAATCCATATCCCGAACTGCTTCGGGTTTCAGACAAATGGTTCGGCTCACTCGAGTTCCAGCCCCTGGGAAATCGAAAGTTTAGTCTACGAACCTACCGATTCCGGCAATCAACCCTACAAGGCCCTGGGCGCAACATCCTGCTCCGCCTCGGCTTGTCACGGTGGGCCAGGCGCTGGAGTCTCCTCACCCCAAGCCGTCCGAGGCTCTGAATACCCACTATGGGTTGAGAGCGATCCTCACGCCAGATCCTGGAGGACTCTCAACTCAGAAAAATCGGTCGATATCCTGCGACGACTACGCATCTTGGTCGATGGCGCAATTGTCAACAAGCCAGCTTACCAGAACTGCCTAGCCTGTCACAACACTACCAAAGAACTTCAAGTCGATGGAATCTCGCCACGCTTGGCCGAAGGGGTCGGATGCGAATCATGCCACGGCCCATCCGAACTTTGGAGGGACTCACACTACCAAGGTTCGTTCAGTGTCAGCGAGTCGATCGAAAAGCGTGGCTTGGTGAACTCCAAATCCGAAATCGTCAGGGCGAAAACTTGCACGCTTTGCCATGTCGGCGGCCCCGATCGGGATATGAATCACGATATCATCGCTGCAGGGCATCCAGCTCTCTATTTCGACTACGGGACCTATCTGAAAGCTTACCCGAAACACTGGCGGGAGAATGCAGCCGACCCGGTTAAGCAGTCGCTTGAACGTTGGCTGATCGGACAGGTTGCAAAAGCGGACTCGGAACTTGAATTGCTAAATTCTAGAATCCGCAAAACACACCCTCATTCAACTTGGCCGGAATTCTCCAATTACCAATGCACCTCTTGCCATCAAAATATCACGGGTAAAACACTGATTCAATTGCAGGATCCATCCCAAAACCCACAAAGATCATCGATAGGACAAGCCTCAGTTCGAATGTGGAATCTAGAAGGTCTCCAAACGACAGACAGCCTTTTTGGATTCGATCGAAAATCCACAGATGAGTTGATCCAATCCCTTGAGACTGCCGGTTCTCGACGAGGTGACGCAGAGGCTGACCGAAAACCGATCCTGGAAATGATCCAAAAGAAACGGGCGGATTTACTTGGCGACCCAGGTTCTTACAGCTTAGAAGATTTGCAACAACGTCTTGTCCACTGGCCCCTTGAACAACAGCGAACCTTGGTGCGGCGAAAATGGCAAGCCGCCAGCGAATCTCTCAATTGGGAGCAAGCCGCTTTGGCCTACCTTGCCCTCCAATCAAGCTTACCCGCACCCGATGACAAAAAACCACTCGACCGAATGCGAACGCGTTTGATTTTCCCCGAATCGACCCAGTCCCCAGGGTTTCTCCTCCCAAACAGCCCCTCAGAGGCCCAAGCTGAATTACAATCCCATTCATGGAAATCGGATAGTTCCCTTATCCTTGAATCCCTTGGCCCCTAAAGAACTCCGCTTAGGTTCCAAGTCAGAGATTGCCACTTGCCTCTGATTACATCATGACCCAAATCATCAGACGACACATCCCAACCCAACCCCTGCTCTGTTTCGTTGCATTGGCCTGGACGATCTGCACAAATCAAGTTTGGGGCTTTCAACCGCCTGAAAAACCACCCCTCAATTCGGCATCCACTCGCTCGACCTTCGATCTAACTTGTGTGATTTGCCACTCCAATCCCCAACCAATCACGAGCAATAACCCGATCGGACTCTCGCAAGCTCGTGTCTACCTAGGCGAAGAGAGCGATGTCGCAACTCAGGACCGAAGAAGCGACATCCATGCTCAAGCGATCCATAAGGTGTGGCAGCAAGATGGGCATTTGACTAATGAATTCAAAATTATTCTCAGAAAACTCAAAAATCAAAACGCGATTGGACTCAATCATAGTTGGGCATCGATTGATCCTGAAAAAATAAACGACAAGGATGCAGATCCCGTTTTCCTCAAAAACTGCTTAACCTGCCATGCCGGTATTCAAGCCGATAGCCAAAAGAGCCCCATGGCTCTCGGACGACCTTGGGAGGAATTCGCTGCAGATCGCTCCGCAGTCTCCAATGGATCGATCGGTTGCGAAGCTTGCCACGGTCGCGGCAGTGAGTATCTGACTAAGCATCTGTCGCCAAACTGGCTTACGAAAAGCCCCTTACAAAAACAAGCAGAAGGGTTTCGGGATCTTGAGAACAGTGCAGTGTCAGCTCAAGTCTGCTTAAGTTGCCACTTAGGAAGCCCATCGGAATCCAAAATCATTACGCACGAAATGTATGCCGCCGGGCACCCGCCCTTGCCACCTTTTGATCTTGCGAAATTTCTGGACGAAACCTGCAAGAAGCACTGGATCGATTTGACAACGAAATCCGCTTCCTTGGCGAAAACACCGGCAAGACCAAACGATCCTAGTGTTGAGTATTTGAGAAAGCATTTTGAAAGCCCTCTGGATAACCCACTCGAAAAACTCAACTCCGAGATCCAAGGTCACTTCCGAAAAACGCAGCAATCCCGAGTCGGCCAAGTCATGGCAAGTTTAATGAGCCAAGACCTTATGCTCTTTAATGCAGAAAGCCAGAATCTCCATGGTGATTATGGGGTTTATGATTGCGTCGGTTGCCACCAAACGCTTTACAAGCAAATTCGTGGATCCTACAGCATCAAAGGCCGTGTGCCTGGAAGGCCTCTTGGGCTCATGTGGACAAGACCCGCAAAAAGCAACCTTGTGACTTCCGCATTAGACCCACTCGCAACTTTTCAGCAACTCCTCGACGATGTGCTGAACAAAACACCGTTCGGATCGCCCGCCGATCTTCAAAAGGTATTTTCGGAATTCGCCCAGCAACGGGCTAGCGCCAAGGATCAGCTAATCGAATTTGCAAACAAGCCTCTTAATCAACAACAGGCCGACGCATGGCTATTTGAGTATCTCAAAGAGCGCCAAGGTCTCATGGGAAATGAGTGGGTTGCCAAACAGGTTTTCTGGACCCTGGAAAATTACTTCGATGACCTTGAGCGAGTCACCGAAAATCACTCTCAAAGCGACTCAAGGAATGAAATCTACAAGAGCAGATTCGCTGCATTGGCCAAGACTGCACCTGAAATATCGCTGATCGTATCCTGTGGGCCAGCGAAACTACCCAGTGATGAGCCGGTCGATTATGCACAGTTCTATAAGCATCTTCAGCAGTTCGTCGAGGAACTGGTCACCAGTCAAGCAGGCTCAGCAAGCCAAACGCCCGCCCAGTGACCCAGGGGCATTGCCCCTCGGCAATTTGAACACAGCCGTTGACCAAATGGATCAGGCGTTTTTTCGTTGCCCATTATGTGTTACCCGGCTTTTCGCAAAAGGCGATACTCATCATAGCCTGGGGCAACGCCCCAGGAAGCGGGCGCATGACATGACCCACGGGCGGTACACCTCGGCAATTTGAACACAGCCGTTGACCAAATGGATCAGGCGTTTTTTCGTTGCCCATTATGTGTTACCCGGCTTTTCGCCAAAGGCGATACTCATCATAGCCTGGGGCAACGCCCCAGGAATTGGGCGCGTGACATGCCCCAGGGGCCTTGCACCCGTCTCTTAGACACAGCCGTTGGCCAAACGGATCGGGCGTTGTTTTCGTCGACCATCATGTGTTACCCGGCTTTTTCGCCAAAGGCGATACTCAACATAGCCTGGGGCAACGCCCCAGTTATTCGTCGCTCGCAAGAGCGATTGGATTGTTGGTCTGCAATCGCACCATCTGTTGATAAATCCCAACCTGATCGACCAACTCGTCGTGCGTCCCCTGCTGGACTATTCGCCCCTGATCTAGCACCAGGATCATATCGGCATTCTGGATGGTGCTAAGCCGATGCGCAATCACAAACGATGTGCGTGAACTCAGTAGCATCTTCAAGCTCTGCTGGATCGCTTGCTCGCTCTCGCTGTCAAGATTGCTAGTGGCCTCATCGAGAATCAGGATCTTAGGGTCTGCCAAGATCGCTCTAGCAATGGCAATACGTTGTCTCTGGCCCCCGCTAAGTTTGAAACCTCGCTCTCCGATCCGGGTTTCATAACCGTTTGGAGCGTTAAGAATGAAGTCGTGAGCCGCTGCGGCCCTGGCTGCTTGTTCGATCTGCTCGGAGTTTGCCGACCGATTCCCATAAGCGATATTCTCAGCGATCGTTCCATCAAATAGGAATACGTCTTGCTCGACAATCCCTAGGAGTTGACGATAGCTATCGAGCTCGATTTGATCCAAGGGGATGTTGTCGATCAAAAGGTTACCGGAACTTGGCATAAAAAAACGTGCAATCAGATTGCACAAAGTCGATTTTCCAGCTCCACTTCGCCCAACGATTGCCACCGTCTGTCCAGCTTTCGCAGTGAATCGAATCCCTGACAACACATCCTGCTGAGACTCCGGATATCGGAAACTCACATCCTCGCACCGGATATCACCCAGTACCCGCTCCTTCGATAGCTTCATCAATCCATCGCCAGTCCCACCAGATCGCCGCTGGATCTCCTGCGACTCAGTCTCGCTGCCCAGGAGATCGAGGATCCGATCTAATCCTGCCAAATTGTTTTGAAACTGAACAGCACTTCCGGTAAGAGTTGCGATCGGCCCGAGAAGCATGGCAAGATAAACCAAGAACATCATCAGATCCCCAAGGGTAAGCTGTCCTTGGAGAATCTGCCAACCTCCGTAGACCAATAACAAGGTAGAAGCCAAAGGAATTAGAACCTCCCAGATCACCTCGATCAACCTCGTACGCCACCACACCAGCAAAACTTGCCGGACTGCATAATTGCTGCCCCGAACATACCGTTGCGACTCACTACGTTTGCGCCCGAATGTTCGCACTACACGAATTCCAGAGAATGTCTCGGTGGCGTTGCCGTCGATCTTTTGTCTTGTCGCCCTCAAATCCCGATACAACGGGCGAATCCGATAGATCCAAGTCCGATGCGTAAAATAGACCACAGGCAACAGGAGCAGTCCTGCAGCGAGCAACCGCCAGTCCACAACGACCAACACGATGAAACTACCGATGAGTTGCACGATCGCTTGCCACGGATTGTAGAGCATGCTGAAAACCAAGTCGGCGATCCCGCCTGCGTCTTCCCTAAGCAGACTCGCCGATCCGCCACTTTTTAGCAATTGGACGCGATGCAGAGGCATCTCGAGCATGTGCTCAAAGACTTTTTTGCGAATGCCGGTTTGAACTTGATTGACCGCTTTAGTGCACTGCCATCGTCCCCAAAGATGCACACAAGTTCTAAGAAGCGTAAGCGAAGTTACCGCCACAGCGATCCAAATCAGGAGGGTCATGCCGGTGGTCTGCCCAAGCCATGACGGTGCCCATGCCGGAGGTGATTTCGGCGGGGTCGTCAATGCATAGTCGATCGCTAGCTTAGTACCAAGCGGTGGCAGCAAACTGAGCAAGGTCGATATCGTGAGTGTCCCTAATCCGATTGCTATCTGGTTATGATGCCCTGAAAGTAGTTTTAAGAACTCTCGAAAGAGAGTCCAAAACGATCGGTGCGAACGCGAGACGAGTTTGTCTTTTTCCTCCTTGGACATCGTCGAATGAAACGAGTCGTAATCCTCCTTACGCTTCGCTCCTGATTCCCGTAACTGATTTAAATACTCTCGGAAATCGAATCGACTCGTAGGCATATGGAAAAGGTTCTTCGGGAATGATTGTCGTTGAGAATATGTGTTGCTGATTCAACTCGTGCTCGTGCTCGAAGGGCATCTTTCGGATGTCGTCAATCTATGGGCCAAACACAGGTTTTTCCCGCGTTTCGAGAACGAGTAAAATGAATTCAAGCTTTCACCTAAAAAAAACACTTGAAGAACCCGAAAAAGATTCAAAGTCGCTAAGCCAGGAGTTCGGTCACGACCCGTTGCTTTTCAACCCCCGTCAGCTTTTGGTCAAGTCCCTGGAATTTATAGGTGAATCGTTCATGGTCGATTCCCATGCAATGGAGAATGGTTGCATTTAGATCGTTGATGTTCACTGGGTTTTCAGTGATGTTGTAGCTGAAATCGTCGGTCTGTCCGTAGGTTATCCCACCCTTGATTCCCCCACCGGCCATCCACATGCAGAAGTTGCGTGGGTGATGGTCCCGTCCGTAGTTGTCTCTTGACAATCCACCTTGGCTATAGACCGTGCGTCCGAATTCCCCACCCCATACGATCAATGTGTCCTGGAGCATACCGCGACGCTTCAGATCCTTAATCAGCGCGGCGATCGGCTGATCGATCTGCTTGCACTGGTTTCCAATTTGTCGAGGGAGATCACCATGTTGATCCCAACCTCGATGGAGCAACTGCACGACCCGAACTCCTCGCTCGACGAGTCTTCTTGCCAACAGCGCACTGTGAGCGAACGAACCAGGATCGCGCACTGCCGGTCCGTACATTTCGAGCGTCTCGGCGGTTTCGGTTTCGATATTGGTTAGCTCCGGAACGCTAGCTTGCATCCGGAAGGCCATCTCGTACTGAGCTATGCGAGTGGCCGTTTCTGGATCCCCAAACTCGTTCTGCGATCCTTGGTTCAGAGCTTGAAGTGAATCGAGCATCAATCGACGATCGTCTCGTGTGACCCCGGTCGGGTTGGGCAAATACAACACCGGATCACCGCTACCTCGCATCGCAACACCGTTGAAGCGTGTCGGTAAGAAACCACTTGCCCACATTCGGCTAAAGAGTGCTTGGCCATTGCTATCTTCAGGGAACTTGGGGGTGAAAACCACAAAGGCTGGCAGGTCGTTGTTTTCGCTACCGAGTCCATAGGCGAGCCAAGATCCGATGCTGGCCTTGCCAGGGACTTCCGAGCCGGTCATGACGAACGTACAAGCTGGGTCGTGGTTAATGGCATTGGTGAAGACCGATTTGACCAATGCGATCTCATCGACAACTTCGCTGGTGTAGGGGAATAGATCCACGTTGGTCCACATCCCACATTTTCCCTTTTGTTCGTATTTGAACTTCGAGGGAGCTACGGGAAAACGGGACTGTCCGCTGGTCATCGTCGAGAGTCGCTGGCCTCCTTGGACGCTCGGCGGTAGATCTTTGTCGTAGTAATCTTGCAAGCCGGGTTTGTAGTCCCACGTATCGATTTGCGATGGAGCACCATTCATGTGCAAATAGATGATGGACTTGGCACGTGGTGCAAAATGAGGCAGCCCCGGAAGCGGTGGATGAACTCTTTCCGTCACTTTACTCGGATCAGCTAGCAGTTTTGGTAAGCCAGAGTTGCTTGCCAATAGACCAGCAGCTAACGGACCCATCCGCAATCCTGAGTGGCCGAAAAAATTTCTGCGGTTGAGCAGCATCTGAAGATCGAGAATATCTTTCATGGCATCAATTTCGAGTTAGAGTTTCGTCCATATTCAAGATGGTGCTTGCAAGTAACGTATAGGTAGCAAGCTCCGCAGGATCAAAATCGGGCATAGGTTTAGACTCACCAATTTGAATCAATTGCTGGGCGTCGGCAGGATTGGCTTTGTATCGTTGCAGGTGCTGATTGACTTGCTTTTCGAGTACCTCAAGTTCCCTGGAACTCGGTTTTCGAGAAAGAATGGTCTTGAACATCAATTCGATACGATCGGGTGCATGAGTAAGTCCCGAGCCAAGAATCCGCTGACCAAGTCCTCGAGCGGCCTCCACATGCTGCACGTCATTCAAAAGCTGCAAGGCTTGCAGTGGTGTATTGCTCCGCTCTCGCCTTGTACAGGTCTGCTCTCGGTTCGGGGCATCAAAGTTCACCATGAATGGAGGTGGAGCCGTACGCTTGTAAAAAGTATACAGACTCCGTCGATACAACGACGACCCCTTGTCTTGCTGATAAGCTCTGGTGTTCGAACCCACAAAACCAACCGGTTCCCAGATATTGGGTGGTTGATAAGGCTTGACACCTTTACCGCCAAGCGTCAAGTCGATGAGTCCACCGACAAAGAGTGCATTATCGCGAATTTGTTCTGCATCGAGCCGCAACCTTGGGGCACGTGCGAGCATTCGGTTTTCGGGATCCTTCTCCAAGACATCCGCGGGGATTTTCGAACTTTGCTTGAAGCTCGCCGATGTGAGCATCAATCGCATGAGCCCTTTGACATCCCAGCCAGATTCTTCGAAGTGAATCGCAAGCCAATCCAGGAGTTCTGGGTGCGATGGTGTCTCACCTTGGGTCCCAAAATCCCCGCTTGTCTTCACCAGACCAACTCCGAAGATCTGCTGCCAAAATCGATTCACCGCGACACGGGAGGTCAGTGGGTGCCGTGGAGAAACTAACCACTTGGCCAAGTCGAGGCGGTTAAGTTGCCCGGTCTGAGGTTTCGTTATAGGAGGCAGGATAGAGAGGACGTCCGGTTGGACTTTTTCTCCAGGTTGATTGTACTGGCCTCGAAGCATGATAAAGCTTTCGCGAGGCGTGGGGTTGTCTTTATAAATGAACGTGCTCGGGATCGAGTTGAAGAAGTTCTCTCGCTGCGATCGTGTCTGATCGAGTTGGCTGACAACTTCGGCGACAGAAGCTTTGGTATCGCTGCATAGGCGAGCCAGATAATGCTCCTTGAGTCTGGTTACCGAAGCCGCATCCGGAGCCGGGTCAGGGCCCGCTTTGGCAATGTTATTTAAGTCACCTGGAAGGCCTGGGGTGTCTTTGCCTTTGGCGTTTTTCCACCAAGCGACAAAGGATCGGAGTGGATCGTTGGCCGGATCAGAGACCCCCGTCACGCCGATCTTATCCCAATAGACCGTTCCCCCGAACTGGGTTGTAGCGAAGCCGGTGAGATTATCACCTGCGTTTAATCCGACTTTCTCCGCCGAGACTTCCAAGCGAACCCACTCGCCTGCTTTCGGGAGCGGGCCCATGTGGACACGTTCTGGGGTGTTGGCTGTACCCCATGGAATCGCCTCGTATTCACCCCATACGGCACGGTGAAGCCACCCGTTGCGATGGTACTGAAGCATCACCGATTTGGGCGGGTTCGCAGGATCGATAAATACGTGTGCAAACAAAGTCGCTTGCACTGGCACACTCACCGAGGCGTTCGATGGGCCCCAAACATCTTGGGACAAGCCTGGATCGGATCTCTTCAAAGCCCGCTTGCCACTGAGCACCTTTTCACCTTGATCAGCCGAGACGAACGTTGTCGGATGGCCGGGCGCTCCTGCGAAATTTCCACCCGCAGGATAATCATCCTCCATCCAAATCACCTCGGTCGAAGATGCTTGAGGTTTAGGATCAGCAAGCGATGGGTCGTTGTAGACGATCTTTGAGACTGCATCGTTGAGCTTAGCCTGGATCTCAACGATCCGCTTATCGTAATCGGCCAGCTTGGCCTTTTCCTCGTCTGTCTCAAGCTTCAAGACAGGATTTGTCAGCAGTGCGTTTCCATCCATCGCAGGATCCGCCGACGCATTGAAGAACGCGTACATCGAATAGAATTCCTTGGTGGGAATCGGATCAAATTTATGATCATGGCAAACCGCACATCCTGCTGTCAAAGCTAGCCAAGTCGACGCCATGGTGCTGGTGCGATCGACCGCATATCGGTAGTAGTACTCCGAATCGATCGAACCTCCTTCGCTCGTCGTCACGTTGCAACGATTGAAACCGGTGGCAATCAACTGATCGATCGTCGGCTTTTCAAGTAGATCTCCCGCAAGTTGCTCGATCGTAAACTGATCAAAAGAAAGATTACGATTGAAACTTTTGACAACCCAATCGCGATACGCCCACATCTGGCGCTCGTTGTCCAAGTGCAGACCGTGAGTATCTGCGTACCTAGCAATGTCGAGCCAGTGGCGAGCCATCTCTTCACCGTATCGGTTCGATTGCAAGTAGCGATCGACCATCTTTTCATAGGCGTCTGCCGAATCGTCGGAAAGATAAGCTTCTATTTCATCGACCGTTGGTGGCAATCCGGTCAGAGTAAATGCAACTCGTCGGATCAAGGTCGGTTTGTTGGCTTGTTCGGAAAGCTTCCAACCGCTTGCTTCGAGCCCTTTACCGATGAAGGCATCGATGGTGTTCTTGCCACCAGCAATTTGCGGAGGAATACTAGGATCGACAGGTGGTTCGAAAGACCAGTGCTTTTGGTACTGCGCCCCTTCCTTGATCCAACGTCCGAGAAGCTCGATCTCGGCGGGGGTCAATTCTTTATGGCTCTCAGGCGGCGGCATCTTGATATCGGGATCCGAAGCGTGCAGTCTTTCCCAAAGAACGCTCGAGGCAAGATCACCCGGAGCGATGGCGCTTTTTCCATCCCGCTTAAATGTTGCTCCTTCGGCCGTATCGAGCCTGAGTCCAGCCTCACGCTTCTTCTCATCGAATCCATGGCAAGCGAAACATTTATCGGCCAGGATAGGCCGAATATCACGGTTGTAGCTGATGGGATTTTCCGCCTGCAGGTTTCGACTTACCAGGCTGATCAATGCCACACAAGTGGCTTGGTAAAACAAGCGTTTCATATTCCGAACCAATCGAGAGGATTCAGGTGGGAAAGAAGGAAGGCGAGCATGAATACATGCCCGTTAAAGCCCGTGTATTGTAACTCCCGTCAGCCGTTTGCTCAACGGTTCGCCGAGGCATCTTGCAAGTTCACCAGGAGCTCAAGAGCCTTGCCAAAGCGTGGAGATTCCTCCAAAGCCATCAAGCAATGCCGAAGTGCCAGTTGGGGATTTTGGCCCGTTTGCTTATAGGCCATCGCAAGCCTGTAATTCAGATCCGCAGGATCGATCGGATCCAAATGGGATAGGGCTTGTAACGATTGGATAACATCCTGCGGTTGACTCAAATGCTCACTAGCAAGCGATAGTGTTTCCAAAATGGATGGGTTCATCGGTTGGATCTCCAGCATCGACCTGCAAAGACTCGCAACCGCTTCCCAGTCACCCGTCTCCACGTGCAGTGAGATCAAGCGGCTAAGGGGTTCTGTCGAATGGGGATCCAAAGCCAACAAGTTTGAGATCGCTTGCTTCTCCGATTGCAAATCGCCGAGTTGGCGATGGATCAAAGCTAATTTGACAAGTACTCCCGTAGGCGTTGGATCGCTTGGCCAAGCATCATAGAGCGCCTTGGCAACACTAAGCGATTGGCCCCAATCCTGCATACGGATTAACCCATCGAGTTTCTTGTGTTGGGCTTGGTAAGAGTTGGGATGGGTTTCTATCCACTGATCCAAAGATTCGTCTTTTGGGACTGGCTGAAAGTCCAGCGAGGGTGCGATCGATAGACCTTTCGCTTTCGCATATTTTTCAAAGGCTTGATCGAATCCTTCAAGACTCCCTGTTCTTCTACCGATTGCATCGGTAATCGCAAGTCCATCCCGAAGATCGGCAAGCAGTTTCAAAAGTCCTTCATGCCCGAACTGCTCGACCCAAAATTCAACGACGATCGATGCGACAAAGTAAGCGTACTGAAGATGCAGTGGGGACTTTGGAGCAAGAAACATACGACTCATTCGACTCGGCGGCTCGAATTCACCTTGGCGCAGCCAATGCACATAGATCGGATTGGTGGGCTCACCCCAATTGCTCCGCTGCATTCTTTCCTCATAAACCGAGATACCTTCAGAGAGCCAACGAGGCATCTTATTGCTCGTGAGGTTTAAGGTGATGACGTGGCAGTACTCGTGCCATAGCACCGACTTCCAATTGTGATCCACATCTAGTGCCGATGGCGAATTTGCAGTGATTACGTTCCCAAAGCAAACTCCCAAGAAGCCCTCACCTCCGGGCAAGCCGAAGGTGCGGACAGCGAAATCCCGTTGTTTAGCAAACAATTCCACAACGATCGGCTCCTGCAACTGCGCCTTATACTTCTCTCCCAAAACATGCCTAGCCTCTTGGAGAATCTCCGCCACTTGCTGGCCAAAAACCTTGGCTTCGTTCGCATCCATTCGGATGATAAAACCGGGGACCTCGATGGTCGCATATTTATCCAATTCGCCTTTGAGAATCTGGAGATTGTAAGTAGTCACATGATACGGGTCAGCTTGCCGTGCCGATTGAACCATTTCCCAGCCTTCTTGTTCGCGTCCAAGTCTCAGGAGATCTTGTGCCAACTGTGTCCTTGCATGGGTGAACTTACTATCCATGGCCAACGCGCGCTGTTGGTATTGTGCTCCTTCGGCGAAGCGGTAGTGCAGCGACAAGTGTTTGCCAATCTTATGATCGACTATGGGATTGAGCTTTCTGAGCGATAGGGCTTTGCTGCGAAAGTTCCCCTCATCGGTATATGCACCTTGCAGGTGTGCGATCGCTGCTCGCAGAGCCCAAACTTGAGGATCGTTCGGGTTCACAGCTTCGGCTCTCGAAAGGATCTCTAACGCCTGGGGATAGCTTTCAGAGTCCATCAAAGTTTCCGCTAGCATCCGAAGTCCTCTGAGGTGTTTTGGGTTGTTATCCAAGGCTGTTTGCAAATATTCGCGAGACTTGGCCCGATCAGAATTGCTCCAGGTTTCCGCTGCAAGGATCAAAAGATCCGGATCTTCCTTGGTGATCTTGAGTGCCTTTTCGATGGCTTCGGCTGCAACCTTGGTATCCGATTTATCCAACGCCATCGCAGCGATGGCCTTGAGGGCTTCGATGTTCTTGGGGTCGGATTTTAAGGCTTGGTCATAACAGAGCTTGAGCACTTGCTTGGGCTCTTCGCCTTGAAGCAAAAAAAATTCCCCGAGAGGAACCAACTCCGACTTGGTGGAGAACTTCCAAGGGGTTCGCTGGATCTGAGCCGTTAAGTCATCGAGGACCGCTTGGGCTTCGCTCGAAAGATTATTTTCTTGTAAAATTTTGTAGCCCAGTAGCCTGAGCCTTAGGCTGTCGGAGAACCGCTCTTGGGATGCCTTGTAGACGGAAAGAGCATCGGAGTATTTTCCGATTGTCACAAGGTTCGACGCGAGGAGTCGCGGCCAAGCCTCATTCCAGGTTTTGTTTTCCACCTGTTGCTTGGCGATCTCGATGGCTTTTTCATAGTCTCCCACCCGCATGGATTCTTCGACGGAGCGCACGTCGGAGAGTTGTCCGATCACGCAGTTCGAAGCAAAAACAAGCCAAAACAGGGCCAGGGCTAAGCTTTTGGTCAGTTTGCTCGGCAAACCCGTCGACATGGTTCGATTGTGCTCCGTTGTCAAAGGAAACCCTCGTAGGGGCAGGGCAAAGACTGCCAGATCCGTTATACTATAGCAGTTTTCCAGGTGGAAAATCTGATAGGTGATAGTGACTCTGGGTCAATGTTTTTTGGAGAATTGTATGACGAGATATTTAGGCGGTTTGCTGTTGGCGGTTGCGGTTGCTCTGTGCCCTTCTTATGCCGAAGAGTGGAAGTTGGAGGCGGAGAAGTCTAAGATCGACTTTGTCGGTAAGAAGACCGACGGAGCCCACAAAGGCGGATTCAAGAAATTTACAACGACGGTCAAGGCTGATTTGGAGAATCCTAGCAACGGATCTCTGAAACTCGATATCGATACCGATAGCCTTTGGTCAGACGATCAAAAGCTAACCGAGCATCTCAAGAACCCAGATTTCTTTGATGTTCGAAAGTACCCAAAGATCACCTTCGAAACAACGGGTATCGATGCTTCGAGCGAAGACAATGTTCAACTCATCGGTAAGATGACCATGCTTGGAAAGACCGTCGAGATCAAGGTTCCGTGCAAGGCAAGCATCACCGATGGGGCTGCTACCTTGACAGCAGAATTCAAATTGGATCGCACCAAGTTCGGGATGGCTTACGGTAAGGGCAAGATCAATGATGAAGTGGAAATCACTGCGTCGCTTGCCTTCAAGCGGCCTTAGTTTCGAATTCGATTACGCTCCGCGGTCGGTTTAGAAAAGATAAACGGAAATGGCCCCAAACGGGGCCATTTTTATTAGGCTCTTCAGTCGTTTTTGTGGCTGCAAGCTCGGAATTTTCGTATTCAGCTTCGCGGTATTCGTACTCGACACGCCTGCATCGATCGGGATCGGTTCGGCGTTTTGGGGTGGTCACGATTGTTCCATTCGATGCGAGACACACGCAAGACCGAGCGAATTGAGCTCGAAACCCTCCGCTTGGTCGGAAAGATCGAGTTCATCGGTCCCAACAAAACAGGGACGTATCAGTTCGAGTGGAGTCAATGCCTATCGCGTTTAGAGTCACGCGTCGCCTACTTCAGCCAAGACATTCGGCGCGAAGGAGCAGTCGGCGGTTTCTCTTGGCCTGCTCCTAACGTGGGAATGGCTCAAGTCGACAAATTTCTCGCGGAGTCCAGCAACTGGCCTGCGTCGATTCCGGCGGTATTCCCTCGCTTTCACGACATATACAAAGACGCTGGCATTGGGGATCTTTGCCACTTCTGGTTGATCAGCTCCGCGAAGTGGATTGGCAAGGTCGGCTTGAAGTACGATCACCGCGGCGCGGTTAAACCAAAAGTTCTTCAAGCGGTCCGGCATGCGAGCAACCATTTTGTTTAAGGACAAGATCTTCGTTACCATAATACTCGATGGGGTTACCATAGGCGTTGAGCAGAGTTGTCCACCAGTCGCCGATCGTGCGGCAGCCTTGTTCGCCGTATTTTGGGTAACGCAGATATCGCCCCGGTAGCTTGAGTTTACCTCCGCCTCCGCCAACGATCAGGTAGGGCCATTCCATTCCGGTTCCATGGTGATTATCGCTCGAATCCGATAGGAAAATGATCATGGTGTTGTCCAGCATGTCTCCGTTACCCTCTGGGACGGCTCGAAGTTTATTAGCCATTGTGGCCAGAAGCTCGGAGTGATGTTGTTGGATGATGTCGCGGTATTCACTCTGGGTTTTGGTACCTTCGTTGTGTCCGATGCCATGGTTATGTTGATCGATACCGAGTCTTTTGTAGGTCATGTCGACATTATCGAGACGAATGGTGACCACGTTGGTAAGGCCTGCGATCAAGGCAGCAGTGGCTAAATCAAATTGTGCTTCTTGACGGACTTCCTCGACAGTGGAAGTGAATTTGTCCGAGTAGCCCGGCGCGTTTGCTGCGATCTGGTGTTTCATGCTCGTCAATTTGCTGTGTCGTACCTGAAGTTCCTCAAAGGCATTAAGGTAGGCGTTCATCTTTCCCTGTTCCGACGAGGGGATAGCTTTCGAAACTTTTTTGATATCGTCGACCATGAAATCAAAAAGGTTTCTTTGCAGTTTGAAGCTCTTTTCAGCGCGGTTGCTTGACGAGACGGCCGAGCCAAAGAGTTGTTCGTAGGCAAGGTCGGGAGATCCCTGAAAAGGAAGTTCCTGCCCTGGCCCGACAGCGGAGATTCCGGGGTACATGGTCCCACCATAGTCGTTGCTTAATGCCTTCCCTTTGATCGCTAGTCCGACATGATTAAACGGCGCTGGGTTCAGTTTGGCCAATTCCGCATCGGCGGTTGCTCGAAGCACCGCACCTGCGTCAAATTCACCTCCAGTCATGTAGACCCCCATCATGCCAAACCAACTGGAGTGCCCCCCACGGCACATCTTCCCCGACAGGCCCTGCACGATTGAGAGTTGATCTTTAAAGGGTTCCAAGGCACGCATGGACGACGGTAGAGCAACCTTGGTGAGATCTTGGTTGAATAAACTACTGCTCGACTCTTGGTCTTTGAATGCTTCAGGAGTAATCCCGTTGGGAACAATGCCGCTCGATTTAACAACAAACACGAAGCGATTTGGAATCGCGAGCGAATTGCCTGCGGCTTGAAGTTGCACCTGGCGCAAGAAGGGGGCTAAGAGAAAGGCTCCTGCTCCTAGCGAGAGATTTTTAAATGCGTCACGTCTTGTAATATTCATGGTACGTTCCTTGTCGTTGGTTCAATTGTTTTGCGGTAAAGAAACGAGTCAGAGGAGAGAATGGAAACCAAAAGTGCCTGAAAGCTACCGCCGCTCTCAAGATAGGCACGATCTGCAATTATAAGGGTTTTTGAATCGCTGAGCATCTCGTTTCGACCCATGAAATAGCGAAACACATGCCGAATAATTCCTTGTCGAACTCTATCTGATTCGGCCAGTCTATGAATCAGTTCCAAGGCATCTTTGAACTCGCCATCCAACTCTCTCTCGCCTGTGTCTACCAATTCACCCTTGGCATGGACCGGTTTGGTGTTTCCTTTGCCTAGGCTTTCCTCCGTTCGATATCGCCCGAAGTCATCATAGATTTCGAAGGCATATCCGATTGGATTCATCTTCTTGTGGCAACGCCAGCATTCGGAACTCTCCGTTTTGAGGAGTCTTTCTCGCAGGGTTTTAGTATGGTCTTCAGGGATAGAGGCATCTACGGTGATGGGAATATCGGGAATAACGCCGCCGAGTAAATGTTCCCTGACCCATTTGCCGCGTCGAATGGGGTCTGTGCTGTCATTCAATGAATGGGCGATGAGCCACGCAGGGTGAGTCAGCATCCCAGCGCGGTTCGGCCGCTTGTAAGGTTGCGGTAATAGGTAGTCCTGCTCTTCATCTTTGAGGTCGTAGACCATCGGATATTTCGCATACAAGGCCTGCATGCGATGGAGCAGTATATCTTCGTCTTGGGTGTTCATCCAACTATATTGCTCTTTTACGATCTGCTTTATCGCAGCGATACTACCATTGAATCCTTTGTTAAAGTTATGCAGATTGTATTTCACGTTTAGTTCATGCCAGCCTTTGAGATTCAGGCGTTGCAAAAGCTCTTTCTGCTTGGCTTCGGGATATTCTCCCGCATCGAGTTGTTGTTGGTTTTGCTTGTAGAAATCGTAGACCGTGTTTCGAAACGTGGCTCTGTTAATGATGTAATACTCATCGGAGGTCAACAGTTGCCTGAATACATCCTTGTCTTTTGCCAGTATGTTCATCACGAAGAAGTCCGCATCTTTTTCGTACATTGCGGGGTAGTTTTCACCGTAGTAAGCAAATCCACCTGAGCGATCTTGGTCCTTGAAGACCTTATGGGCTTGGGTGTAGCCAAAGAACTCTTGGAAAAAGCGTAGGATCCTTGGTTTGGCGATCGAATCATCTTGAAGTATGCGTGCAACTTGAAACGCCGCATCGCTGCTGCTGTTGAGCCTACCCGATTGTGCGGCTTGTAGAAGTGCTTCATCGGGGCGGCGATCCGTTAGCGCAAAAGCTATTGCAAACGCCATTTCAGTACCGGACAACATCCGACGGCCGACGGAATCTTCGTTGCCAAGGCCAATCTCAACCCTATACACAGATTCGTGGTGGAGCATCACTGCCATCAAGACCAATCGCATAGCCTCTTCATTGCCGCCCTCGTCGGCTGTCTTCCTGAAAAGCTCCGAATAGTTACTGATCTCATCTTTTTGGGGCTCTCGATGGACAACCTTCCTGAAGTGTTCGCTGATGGCCGAGGCAAGCATCTCATCCGTGGGTTTTGTGTCTGATGAAGCAATTGGAGAATGCTTGACGAGTTCATCCGTAGCACCGGCCGCATTGCTCAACAATACACTGACAACGGCTGAATCCGCAAATAGGAGATTTGCATAATCTTTAATGCCGGCCTTATCTTCCAACGGAAAGGGCTGCCTAAAATCCTTGGCCCCCTTTCCGAAGTTTGATTTCAAATTATCGAAAACTTCAGGACTGGTTCTCCACAAACGTGCCGGTGAAAAGGGCTGGGTCGTAATTTCTCCACTGAAGAGCTTTTCATGGTTGACGTAATTTCCAAAGCTTGGACTTTCCAGCTTCGAATAAAGATCGGACACATTCCCGGATTTTTTCAATTCGGCATTAATCCAAAGGATCACCGCATCTCGTTCGCGTTGCTCGGGTTGTTCACACTCGGCCGGAGGCATCTCTTCCAAGTGGAGTTGTCGGAGTACCGTATTCCAGAGTTCCATGTCGGAGCCGGAAGCCAAGTCAAAACTGATGTTTGACAGGACAACACCTGCCTCTTTGCTGTTCCCACTGTGACAGTCGGCACAGTACTTGGTCAAGAAAGGAGAAACCGTTTCGTCGAAGGTCTTTCTGTTCGCCAAATCAGACTTGGATTTCTTGTCTTCCTGAGCCAAGAGTAAGTTTGCCGACCACAACCATGCGGTGGTTAAAGCCAATGCTGATGCAATTTGTGGCATGTTCATTTTTAAGCGACATCGCGATTTGTGATTGAAAATTAGCATTCTCCCGCGAAGTTCGATACTCGCATGCAACGGACAGCAACCGCTTACCGTGGACCGGATGGCAAATTGTTGTGCAGGTACCGCAAAATGTGCATTCGAACATGGACGACTGTACCATCACCTTCACGCAGTCCATGATCGCGGTTTGGGTATACCATGTAGTCAAATGGTTTACCTAGTTTAATCAGGCGGTCAACTAAGCCTTCGATGATTTGAATGTGCGTGTTTGTCTCGCCTGAACCGGTCATGATCAGGAGTTTGCCTTTGAGGCCTTCAGCATAGTTGATCGCTGCAGCCTTTTCATACCCTACCGGATTGACTTCGCGGGTTCGCATGAAAATTTCTTGGAACCAGGCGTTATAAAGGTGCGGTTGAGGCTTCGGCACAACGGCGATGCCGACATGATAAGTATCCGGTTTTCGGAAGAGTGCGTTCAACGTGTTCGACCCTCCTCCGCTCCAACCCCATATTCCAACGCGATCGGTATCGATAAACGTGCACTGCTTCGCGAGCGCTTTTAGACCAGCCTCTTGTTCCTCGGTCGACAATGGCCCTAGGCTTCCGAAAATCGATCTTCTCCACGCAGCACCTTTTGGGCAAGGTGTACCGCGGTTGTCGATTGAAACGACGACGTATCCCAATTCAGCGACGACCCGATGAAAATCGATTTGCGCTGCTCCCCATTCGTTCAATACCGTTTGTGCGTGGGGTTCGCCGTACACGTAAATGAAGAGGGGGTATTTCTTGGTAGGGTCAAAGTCTTTAGGCTTAAGCATCCAGGCGTCGAATTCGACGCCGTTGCCGATATCAAGCTTGAGAAACTCGGCAGGTTGACAGCCGAGCGAGTTCATCCTTGCGGCGATCTCGGAGTTTTCCTCCAAAACCTTAACGATGCGATGCGTTTCGACTTCTATCAGTTCATATCGTGGAGGCGTATTGAGTGTTGAGAAGGAGTGGATTGCCCACTTGGTATCGGGCGAAAAGGAGTATTTATGTGTACCGATTTGACTTTCTGGCGAGAGGCGATTTGCCTTGCCAGAACCATTCAGGGGAACGCGGTAAAGATATCTTTGCGTTCCATCCTGCGGTGACGCATAAAAGTAGTACCATCCATGCTCTTCGTCGACGACTGCACGTTCGATAATGTCATAGTCTCCCGGCGTGAGAAGTGCTAACTCCTCGCCATCGCGCGAGTAGCGGTATGCGTGCCGCCAACCATCCTTTTCACTGATAACAATGAACTCTTTGCCATCTGCGATCCAGACAAGCCCCGAGTTCCAGCCTTGGCTCGCTTCAACCCAAGCCTTGTCGGATTCTGAGAAGATTGTCTTGGCTTCCCCATCAACGTTGATCAGCAGAAAGTCGCGTCGATCTCGGAATCGACTAAACCTCTCCACGAGGACTTCTTGCGAGTTTCCAGCCCATTGGATTTGTCCTAAATACATCCCTTCCTCGGGGCAATCGACTGGCAGCCAAGTCAGTTGCTGGCCGTCTTTTTTCACCACGCCCACTCGTAGTTTTTCGATTACGCCACCGACGCGTGCGAATCGATTCTGTTGGACTTCAGGGTAGGATGGATCGCCGGGAACCAATACCCATCTCTTCAAAACGTCGGTGTAATTAGCTTCGACAAAAAGAACCTTGGAGCCATCGGGGCTCCAGATTGGATTGCGAAAATCAACTTCGCGATCGTTAGTTGATGATGCAAGCGTAATTTCAGTTTTATTCTCGCGATTGACGGCTGAGAGTTTGCCATCGATTACCTTCAATTCAAATTCACCGGCAATCGATCGCTGTTCGACGGTTGAGTTATCGCTTATCTCGTCTTCTGTTGCTGAGCGGCGCTCGCCTGTTTTCGCGTCATAGAACCAAGTCGTTCGTTTCTTTGAGCCCTGATCCGTATCACTGATCAAGAATCCCGAGTTGTCGCTGAGCCACTTCGGCTGAACGATTTTTGGTCGAAAGTCACCGCGATCGTAGATCGACTTTAAACGAGGTTCGGCGAAGGTCTGCCAAGTTGAATCCGTGGCCGACTGCGCGAAAGCGGCCTTGGTTGCGACAACCGTAAAGACTGGCAATAGAAGGATGGCTTTGACAAGCGATGTTCTTCGGAAAGGCAAAGTGTTGTGCATGGTTAGGCTTTTCGCCCGAAGTCCTGGATAAAAGGTTCCGACATGCCTGGAGTGGCCGCGGTTGTATTTTAAGCTTTCGCTCGATTACAAGCCATTGCCAATGACGGTGAAATATTCGCTCTTATCGCCGAAGATCTCGAAGACTTCGTCGAGGATTGGTCGCAACTCGGAGAAGATTGGGCAACTGTGAACGCCACTACTTTCGTAATGCTCGACCGCGACTTAAGTCCAGTCCTGAACTTTCAAGCCAGAAACTCTGGAGAACTCCGTAACATTGTTTGTTACGAGATCCGCATCGAATGGAGCAATCGTTGCCAGTCCGACACTTTGCCGAAACGACCTATCACTCGACAAAATCCTTGATCCGCTTGCAAGTGGCGGATATCATTCAAATTCGGATCGAGGCCAGCTTGCATTATAGGCTGCATTGATGCGATCTACAAGGTTTAGGATGGCCCGCCTAAAAACAAGTTAGCCGACGTAAGCCCCAAAAAATCACGAAATGAAAATCAATCGCTCTATCATCATCAAAGCCTCACTTTTGGGTAGCGTTTTACTCTGCGGCTTTGTTTGCGCTTCACTTTGGAACAAGGCAGACTTCTGCGCCGGTTGGGCCTTACATTATGCTGAACGTGCAGCCATGCTTCGCAATGAGCGATCACGCGCCATCGCTGAGGATCGCCGCCAGGACGCACAACTTATCGAACGTACAGCGATGGAAATGAGTGTGATCGCGAAGAAGTATGCTCGTGTTGCGAGTAATCCATTGCTTCCCTATCCGTCAAAACCGCTGGTTACTGAAGCGGATCTCGCTTCAGAGCGTGTTTCGACCAACGGAGGATCTTGAAGCATCTAATGCGGCGGACGGATAACGACGAAATCGGGTACGAACGCCCATTACCGGAAACCCTCCCCACACCACCAGTCGTTTCAAACTCCATGATTTCAAACAAAGCGATCCTGCATTTTCCGGTCGAATTCGATTCGCTTTATACGGATAAAGGTTATTGGCCTTACGCAATTGTGGAATTACCAAACGGTGGGGACCCGCGATCACATACTCGCTTTTATCGCCAAAGATCTCGAAGGCTTCTTCGAGGATCGGTCGCAGTTCGGGAAAGATCGGGCAGCTACGAATCCCACGTCCTTCGTGGTGCTCGACTTCGACTTAAGACCAATCCTCGACCATCAGACCGGAGACTCTTGAGAATTCCGAGTCATTGTTTGTTACAAGCACAAAGCCGTGCCGAAGACAAATCGCGGCGATCTGAAGATCATACGGTCCGATCACTTGACCTTTTAACTC
>JAJTFC010000070.1 GCA_021298315.1 Planctomycetaceae bacterium | reverse complement strand
GACCAGGAATCGAACCTGGAACTTCTCGTTAGAAGCGAGAGGTGATATCCGCTTCACCATCGAGCCATCAAGGTCCTCGACAATCGGTTGAGCCAACGGAGCGGAAGGCATGGGAGTTGAACCCACACAACTATGACGTTGCACTGTTTAGCAAACAGGCCCGGCGAACCGTATCCGGCTACCTTCCGAGTGTCTCTTGGCTAGAATAAGAAGTCGCCAAATCACATTACCCTTGCGATTGTTCCTCGAGATTGTCCGATGCCACCGTCACTACGCGAATTGTTTCGCAACCTACACGATGAGGATATGGCCGCTCGCGCCGAATGCGAACTTTCGTTCTCACCCGACAACTACGATTTATGTGAGCTGAAATCTATTCTTGATGATGATTCTTGTGACCATCCTGACAGTGAGGCTACCTGGGTCACAACGTCCCCGTACAGTCGAGCAAAGTCAGCAAACCTGAAACTTGCTGAGAAGACTGTCACGTTGCTCCATTCGTACATCGTTTCCGAATACGAAAGATTACTGCACCGAAAATCTGCAGCGTTCAGAAACTCGATTCTTGAGTACCTTTTACTCCACAAGTGCCAGCCTTTGACACAGTTTGTCAAAATGGCGATTGCTGAGCCCGATCTCCACAAGCGATGGATGTACCTTTGGAATTTCATGACGGGGCTCAACCGAGCTTCTTTGACCAACAAAACGCGTTCTGAACTATTTGATCTGCTTGAACCGCTGAGCCATGAGACGCAAGACATCCATGGTCGAGTCGATTTCCCGCGATTGCTAGCGACTCTATGCCCAGAGCGTGCGAGGGAATATTTCGCAAGCTCAAAAGCGCTTTATGCGACGAATCCAAGTTTGGACGGAGTCCTCTTTCAAGCGAGCGAGCTCAATGCGAGGATTTCTTCGCCACGACTATGCGCTTTAGTTGAGGAACTGGGTAAAGCCGATGGTCTCACATCGAGCGATCGTGAAGAACGTCTGCTGCACATTCTCAATGCAGCTGTTTGCCAGCAGTCACACGATTTCGAAAGTCTCTTCATGAAAGGCTTGGACCATAAGTCAAAGAGAATTCGAGGAATCAGCCAGCAAGGGTTGATTCACCTCCGCATGCCTCACAATCCAGTACGCATGTCAGTTGAACTCGTACAATCATCCAACTTGAAGCATCTCAGCCGCGAGATAAAGGTCGTTGGTTTTGCCGCGAAGTATGCAAGTGTATTCGACGCCAATTCGCCACTAGAGTTTGCAGAAGAAAGTACACCTTCTGAGTACCGCAACACGATGAAAGCTATTGGAGTACTCGATGTCAGCCAGCACCTAAATTTTTTGAGTAGTCTCTTGGCTGCGGTCAACGATGATTACGATGAGTTCAAGAGACTGCGTGGCAGTACGAGAAGGAAACTCGAAAAACAGTTCGACTCACTCGCGAAACAGCTTGATTTTGGTGATTTGCATTTTGCTATCAACGCATTCATCATTTCGCATCCATTGGCTTTTGAGAAACGGCCAAGTCAAGATTGAGTTGCAAGCCCCGGAATCGAACCGGGTTACCGACCTTATGAAAGTCAGCTCAGTACCAACTAGCCTGCAATAAGAAAGTCACGAAGAGGAGAGTCGAACTCCTACGCCTTGATGGCACGACGTTCTGAGCATCGCGTGTCTACCAGTTCCACCACATCGTGATTAAGCAGTGACTCGGACCGGAATCGAACCGGCGAGCGCCAGCTTGAGGGGCTGACTGCAATAACCAACATCGCACCGAGCCATGTTCTTATCAGTGGGCCGAGAAGGAATCGAACCTACATTGCTCATCGAGGAGCGACTGTTTTACAGACAGCTTGGACTCCCAAGTCCAATCGACCCAAATATTCGCAAGTGACGCAGGCGGGATTCGAACCCGCAATCGCGAAGGTTTAAGCTTCGCCGCTGTTCCAGTTTGCGTACCACGTCAAACGCAAGTGGTGAGGGTGGGACTCGAACCCACAAACACTGAGGTTTGAGCTCAGCCGCTATGCCAATTAGCGCACCGCACCATTTACAGAAAGTAGCTCGCCAAGGAATCGAACCTTGTCTAACGGTTTCGAAGACCGTCGTGCGAATCCATCACACTCGCAAGCCATTTTGTTCATCAGTGTCCATGCCAGGAATCGAACCTGATCTTCGACCTTCGCAGGGGCGCGTGCGCATCCACTACACTTCACAGACATTTTTTACCTAGTGGTGCAGGTGGGATTCGAACCCACAAACACTTGTTCCTAAGACAAGTCGCTCAGCCGTTGGCGTACCACACCCTTCTTCGAGAGACGCTATTGAGATTCGAACTCAACCCAACATGTTTTGCAGACATGTCCCGCACCAAGCGGAGTAGCGCCATTTCTATTGAGTAGTCCTGGACGGACTCGAACCGTCGATCGACTGGGTGTAAACCAGGTGCCTTCGCCGCTGGGCCACAGGACTATTTGTTTCAATCAAAGCGGAAGACCAGGGACTCGAACCCCGAAGCGCGTTAACGCCAGCTGTTTTCAAGACAGCGCCCTAATCCAGCCGGATGACTTCCATAGGATTAAGCGCCCTTGACGAGGATCGAACTCGCCACGACTTGATCGACAGGTTCCTGAACCAATACAGGACGGCCACAGCACCGGAGGCAGGAATCGAACCTGCGAGCTTCTGGTTCAGAGCCAGACGCAACGACCAACAGTTGCTACTCCGGAGTATTGATTTGTTACTTCAGCCCGGGCGGAAGGAGTTGAACCCTCATACCACTGCTTCAAAGGCAGCTGGCTTACCGTTAGCCGACACCCGAATATCATTCATCAAACAGAGTGCCATGTCGGAGTCGAACCGACCTGACCGGATTGGAAGTCCAGTACCTTTGCCGCTCGGCCAATGGCACAATTCATCTAACACCAGGCGGAAGGAGCGAGAGTTGAACTCGCAAGGCATTTACGCTCGCTCCGCTTCGAACGGAGTGCCGTCGCCAATCGGCTTGCCCTTCCATATGAAAAGCTCCGGCAGCAGGAATCGAACCTGCGTCTGGGCGATTAACAGTCGCCTTCCCGTACCAACACAGGACCCACCGGAATATGTTTCTCTAAAGTCAGGATGGTCGGATTTGAACCGACGATCTCGTGCTCCCGAAGCACGCGCCCTAAAGAAAGCGATACCGTGCCAGACTTTCCCACACCCTGATAATTGAAGAGCGTCCAGCGAGAATCGAACTCGCAATTCCTCCTTGGCAAGGAGATGGGTTACCACTACACCATGGACGCCTTTTGTTGGCTCAACCAAATTGTCAAAGATCAAGAGCACCGAGTGAGAATCGAACTCACGCAGCCGCTTTACGAAAGCGGTGTCATTCCACTAGACCATCAGTGCTTATTCATTCAGTGGGAACGGTGGGTATCGAACCCACATCGGCCGGTTTAAGAGACCGGTGCATTACCTTGTCTGCCACAATCCCATTTGTGTTTTGTCTTCCAGTCGGCGTGGAAGGAATCGAACCTTCGGCTTGCGTCTTATAAGGACGCCGCTCTCACCACTGAGCTACACGCCGTGATGAGTGAGGCCGGTGGGATTCGAACCCACGCTTTGCGGATTAAAAGTCCGCTGTGCTGCCGCTACACCACAACCTCATGAATGGTTATGGCTATGCGTTTCAAGCGACTAAGTGTTTGCATAATGTTTTCCTTTAAGTTTTGTTCTTCAGTGGTAGCCCTGAGAATTGAACTCAGCGCGATCCGCTTATCAGACGGATATGGGCTCCAGCCCTCGACTACCATCTCTTCAGTCGGGTGTGTCGGAATCGAACCGCTCTCGATCGCCCCAAACGACCTGTGCCAGCCATTACACTTCACGCCCGATCGGGTGTGTCGGAATCGAACCGCTCTCGATCGCCCCAAACGACCTGTGCCAGCCATTACACTTCACGCCCGATAGTTGTTATGTCAGTGGACAAGCAGGGAATCGAACCCTGTCGCCTTGATTGCAAATCAAAGCTCCGTTCCTACGGACAAGCCCATTAGTTATGTCAGTGACTCGTGTGGGATTTGAACCCGACCTAGCTGGCTTGAAAGACCAGTGACCTCACCAGAAGTCGAACGAGCCGCAATTGGTTATGTAGGTGCGCACCTCTAGCGCAGTTGTTCTCATGTGAGTTTTTGCCAGGTGCGCATCCAGTGGACTGGGAGGTGCTCGAACCCTCCTCTGCGGTTCTTCAGACCGCCGCTATACCGTCTCAGCTACCAGTCCATCTGTATGTAAAACGTTGGAAATAGGCACGAAAAAACCCGGTGTCACTTTGGGGTAACACCGGGTTTGCCAACGTTTGCTTCGTTAGTACGGCCGAGTGTTACCTCCGATGTGGATGCAAGGGGAGCGTATTCGCGTCTTGCGACACGATACAACCCTCATATCCATTAAGTCGTTCGGTACTCAGCCGTATTGAAGTCATGATCTCGTATCCAGTGATTGATTGCTTTTCAGATTCCTAGTTCCGCGACTGTATTCGTCGCGTGCTGCAGATATAGACGCTCTACTCCTGCATTGGTTCGCGAAAATTTCTCGTTCACGAAAATAATCACAGGTGACTGTCGTCAGTAGATTAAACGCATGTCAGCAGCAAAAGTATCCATGCATTGGAAATATTCTCTCAACTTCCTCGTCAATGCTTACTATTGCCTAGCCTCCGAGAACGCAAGCATCACGGAGCGATCACAGGATACGGTGGCATGCCTGGATAGTAGTGACCTGGATGACCTTCGGGCAGATTGTCGGGGTAGTGATAACCTGGTGGCAGGTGGTAGGGATGATCTGGTGGGAGCCGCGGCCAGACGATGTTGGGTAGTGGCGGCGGTGCTTCGATAACCACAGGTTCATCCGGTGGTGGCGGCCAGGGCCAATCCTCGGGCCACCATGGTGGACGTGGGCCAGGGTCTTCGCTTGAGGATCCCTCATCATCTCCTCCAGAACTCTCCGGTGGAATATACGGTGGTTGTTCTGATGGCGGATCGAAGGGTGGAATGAACGGATAGGGCAATCGAGGTAGTTTGGGTTTGAACTTATCAATCATTGCAAGTTACTCCTTTGCAAGGGACTGGGATGACGAAATGCGACGCGCCTACTGGGGCACGACGCGCACTGGGGAATCGACTTGGTTTCGAGGAATGAGCGAAGCTCGTCGTCGCTCGCTGTTGGCGGGCAAGCTTCATAACTACGGAACAGATCCCACTCCGAAATAGATTCGAGGCGGGCTTTTGTCTCTAGCTGTGGCCAATATGCGAGTGCGGGACATTTGGCGAGGCAGCCATTCACCAGCTGGGTGCATGTTCGCTGCATACAGACGCGATACGCAGCGTCTGGCTTGGAATTGAACGGCATCGGCTTGCCATCGACGATGTTGTATTGGCGCATCCAGCCCTTGTGCGATTTGCGAATGTTGATCCGAAGCTTCGGATACTGCTTGCGCCAAGTCCACACTAGCGTTTTCACTTCACGGAACTGTTGGATGTAGTCTTGATGTGTTCCATGCTGGCTAATCTCAAGTTGGCACTCTGTGTCAACGAGAACCCGCGGCAACTCAGGGAAGCGGTGCAGGAAGAATCCATTGGTGACCAGCATCAGGTCGCTGTCGTACCAGTGTTGCCGTGCTAGTTGAATGTGCTCCAAGATCGCAGGGTTGAGCAACGGCTCACCTCCAAGTAATGCGAATCGCGTTGGCTTAAGTCGATGCGACCAAAGCGAGTACTCGGACTCCGCGTCGGCGAGCGTTGGCAACCTGCCGGCCAAATGAAAATTGCTGTAGTGGCTGCACTGCTGGCAGGACAAATTGCAACCGTGAGCAAGGTGATACTCAAGTGCGGGCAAGCTGAAGCGTTGCATCATCGACCTCCTTGATACGAAGTTTGAAACGTCGAGCATTCACGCCAAGGCGGATGAGAAACCGAGTAAGCACCAAGTGAGAAGAAAACGTTTCATCCAAGCTCGTCAGTCTTTCGTCGTAAACCGTCAGCTCATCGGACCACGTTCCAGAAACGAGCAGCTTCGGATAAACGGCCAGAAGATTCGCCGCTAGATCTGGTCGAAAGATTGAGCCTATGTCGTAGCTTGCTGGTGGCTCGTCTTTCCACTCGTTTATCAGTTCGATCGATTGACGGTTATAAGGAAATGGCAACTCGGGTGGATTGCTTCGTTGCCAGCGACATCGATCCAGGTGCGGTTTGCTGGGACCTATGAAGTGGTAAACAAAAGACTGCATCACTGGATTGGTTGCCCACTCGGGCGTCTGCAACATGCTGACGTTGAAGTCAGGCGGCAGAAATGCGATCGTCTCAGGGTGATCGTTCCACAGTTGATTGATGACCAGCGATTCGTCGGTGGCTTGGTCGTTGGCTCCAAAGGTCACGATCAAGTACTGGATGATTCGCTCGAACAACGGCATCAGCCAACTCGACGTCACGAAATGGGTCGCAAGGTTCGGTCTGGCGACGGCGTGTGCCATCTGAAGAGGTCAGCCCGCGGTTGAGTTCCTCGGACTTGCGATCGGGCCCTTCGACCATCTTCGAAAGCGAGTCGACCACATAACCAGACGGTGGATTGCTGCGTTGCCGATTCGATCCACGAATTAGCCCAGCGGCCGCGCATCGCATGATCCGTGTTACGAATGCTTCGACCGTTCCTTTAGTCGGATCAAATTGTGAGGCGCGTTCGAGAACATAAGTGAGGAGCTCTTGTTCGATGTCCTCGATCTCGAATGAGGTCAGCGAGTTGTGATGTTCGAGACGCAGCGAGATGCGATTTGCCAGTTCCATCGCGAAGGGGACCATCTGGCTTTGGTATTCAGACGCAGTCAATTTTCTTCCTCCTGTTGGAGGAATGGCATGACCACAGCCGCTCAGACCGTTACCAGAAATGCGCCGGAGACCAACTCGCGGAAAACGCAGGTAACGGTCAGTCGGGCGATTCACGTCCTCTCAACCGAGGACCAGCCGCGACAAGTCATGACGCATCGCGACAGAACGTGTCGCAACTTGGAAAGCCGCCCAGTGGTGGGTGCTGCAGAGCAGAGAGCGACCGGTTCTCAGAACAACCAGTCGATGACGACGTCAGGGCTGTAGCTGACCTCGAGCCCGAGATTAATGGACTTGTGGAGATGAAGTCCCAGTTCGGGATGCACCGTTTCAATCGCTTCGATGGCACGGGAGATTGCTTTGCAGACGGTCTTCCGCGAACGTTCGGCGTCGAACTTCTGGCGAACGCGTCCACCGAGACCTTGGGCCGATTTGATCTGATCCAGAATGGCTTGGCGTTCTTCGCCAAGCTTCTAACAATAGAAACGGGGATCTCGCTTGGGATGCCGTGACGTGTACGCGCTCTTGAGGCTTGAGTTAAGCATCAGAACCTCGTCGTTCAGGCAATAGACCATGGAGTCTTTACGTGCCTCGCGAAAAGTGATCGTATCGATGCCATCGTCGTCTATCGTCGATTTGCGGCTGAACGGATCGCCACGTCGAATGCTGACTTGAATTTCGTTGTCTACAACGCGAGGAGTCATGAACAGCTTGCGACCACGATTGTGCTTGGCAAACCAGTCGCCGGCATCCTTGATCGCTTTACCCAATCGATCTTCCGTGATGGTGATTGGTGCTTTACCGGTGAGATTTGCAGGCTGGAAACACTCCATGCGTCTGGGCGTTTTCCAAGTATGCCAAGCATGCTGGGCTTCGACCATCTTCGAATCAAACAACCACACCTGCATGATGATGTCGGCTAGCGAATGCTTACCCTCTTCGTCAAAGGGCATTCCAGCTTGCTGCGCTGCGTTCAACAGTAAGTCCGCGGCAGACGGCGTCGCCATCTCTTCCACATAGAAAACTGCATTCAACAGTGCTTGTGGCGTTTTCATCGTAGGGTTGGTCAAGATATCTACCAACTTCTCGATGGCAGCGTTGTCGATTCGACTTTCCTTTTTGATCACAAGTCCACGCGATCGAAGATAGCCTTCGAATGGTTGCAAGAATGCAAAGAGAACGGTCGGATTGATTTCTCGGATGACCTCTGGCTCACCGAGTTGTTTGGGGTTGTAAGTAGGCATAGGCGATTAAACTTCCACTCATGTTGAAACGCATCCATGGGACTCGTTAAAGACCAGCGTCTCCAAATTGCTAGCTTTAGGTAATGTAGTGGGAGTATTGCACGCTACCTCTTTGACACCTCTGGTCACACGAAAATGGAATTTCTCCGACTTGTTCAAATTCAGCCGGAAAAACTGGCAGAAATATTCTCTCAGACTTGATCGACAGACTCTTCCATGATGTGGTATTGGAACCCAATCGCATCGCAGATTTGCTTCCAGGCAGCTCGCTGTTCCTTCCAGGAAAGCATGGCTGCAATGGGGCGCAGCCGCTTCTCGTGGATCTCTGGTTTGCCTTTGACTGATCTCTGGGGTAGAATCGCCACAGCCCCACGGGTCCAAGATTACTAAACTCACATTGCAGACATCGCTTTGAAGGATTCATGCAATGCGAAAAACAAAATTCGAATAAGTCGAAAATCCTGTGTGGAAAAAGTCAATCATTAACGAGGCATCTACAGTGAAACGATTCGAGCATCTCTTTCTCTTTGCACTATTGGTTGCCCTTGGTTCAGGGCAATTGTCTGCGCAGACATCGAAACCCAACATACTTGTAATCATGGGTGATGACATCGGCATCTATAACCTTAGTACCTACCATCAAGGTATGATGGGGTACAGCACTCCGAACATCGATAGGATTGCCAATGAGGGCGGCAAGTTTATGAACTACTACGCCCAGCAGAGTTGTACTGCTGGCCGCTCGGCGTTTATTACTGGCCAGCTTCCCTTCCGCACGGGACTAAGCAAAGTTGGACTGCCAGGTGCCGACCTTGGACTGCGCAAAGAAGACCCAACGATTGCTGAGTTGCTCAAGCCACTGGGGTATTTCACCGGGCAGTTCGGTAAGAATCATCTTGGCGACAAGGATGAGTTCCTTCCATCCAAACACGGCTTCGATGAGTTCTTTGGAAATCTTTACCACCTCAATGCAGAAGAAGAGCCAGAGAACGAGGACTATCCGAAGAGTCCTGACTTCAAAAAGAAGTTTGGTCCTCGTGGTGTGATTCATAGTTACGCCGATGGCAGGATCGAGGACACCGGTCCATTGACCAAAAAACGTATGGAAACGATCGACGAGGAAGTGCTTTCAGTTACGCAAGATTTTCTAAGTCGTGCTAAGAAATCTGACAAACCATTCTTCTGTTGGTTCAACACTACGCGAATGCATAACTTCACTCACGTGAAAGAAGAGAATCTCGGCAAGACAGGACTTGGTTTCTACGCAGATGGCATGGTCGAACACGATGCTCTTGTTGGGAAGCTACTCAAAACCGTCGATGATCTAGGTTTGGATAAGAATACCATTGTCATCTACACGACGGATAACGGTCCCATGGTTTGCCTATACCCTGACGCCGGTACTACACCGTTTCGCGGTGAAAAGAACACCAATTGGGAAGGCGGTTGGCGTGTACCTGCAATGATCCGTTGGCCAGGTGTGGTCAAACCCGGCACAAAGTTCACTGATATCGTTGCAGGTGAAGATTGGCTTCCTACCATTTTAGCAGCGGCCGGTGATTCCAATATCAAGGAAGAACTCCTAAAGGGCCATAAGGCTGGTGACAAGAACTTCAAGGTTCATCTCGACGGATATAACCAGATTGATTACCTGTCAGGGAAGAGCGAGAAGGGGAAACGCGATGAGTTTTTCTATTTCAGTGACGATGGGGACCTTCTAGCCTTACGTTACCAGCGATTAAAAATCCACTTCATGATCCAGGAAGCCACAGGCATCGATGTCTGGCGCCGACCATTCACCACACTACGTGCGCCGATCTTCTTCGATCTTGAAGTTGACCCGTTTGAGCGAGGCCAAGAGGGCATGGGTTACAACGATTGGTGGTACCGCCGATCCTACATGGCAGTGCCGATTCAAAACATCGTTGGCAAGACGCTGATGACCTTCAAGGATTTTCCTCCACGCCAGAAGCCTGCAAGCTTCACGATTGATCAAGCGATGGAAGCACTTACTCGCAGTACTTCGCCAGGAGGCAAATAAACTTGAGCGTCGCCCGATCGCATTAACCGTGTGATCAAGAATATTAACATTTACTGGAATAGAAGAAAGCGACCAAAAGTATGCGAGTCAAAGCCACCATCGTTGCTATCGCTTTCTGTTGCTTATCTGTTACGAGCGTAGCGGCACAGGTTCCCGTAACGCCCGACAACTACCTTCGAGCCGAAACCGACTCCATATTCAAGAAGAAAGTGGACGAGGGATACTTCGGGAAAATAGGTCACGTTCGCAAGGCCATCTCAATTGATAATCAGCTGGTCATCCGTATGAACCGCGACACGCTCTTTTCTTTTGGCGTGTTCGATCTCACGCAGCCGGTGACCATCGTCAAGCCAGATACTGGGAAACGTTTCCAATCCATGCTTGTCATCAACGAGGACCATTACATCAAACTTACAGCCTATGATCCGGGCGAATATCGGCCCCGCAAGGAAATCCTCGACGGTTCGTGGAAGTTTCCTGATGCCACACCTTTAGAATAGAATCGCAACAAAAATGAAAGCCGACCGTTTCATCCTCGCTGCATTTATCGGCCTCGTATTGACTATCCCCGCGTTTGCAGATGATCCAACTCTCGTCAACGTGAGCAACTTTGCTCGTGCAGAGACAGATATGTATTTCTCGCGGTTCGTCGCTAGGGGTGGATTCGGTAAGTTCGACCACAACAGGACGCCTACGCCCATCGACAAGCAGGACGTTGTCCGTATGAACCGTGATACGCTCTACAGCGCTGCGGTTTTTGACCTCGACGCCGCGCCGGTTAGCATCGCTCTTCCGGAATCAGGAAAGCGCTTCATGTCGCTGTTACTCATCAATGAAGACCACTACGTCATTGATACCGTCTATTCACCGTCAAGCGTCACCATTACTCGCGAGCAAGCGGGAACGCGCTACCTAGTGGCCCTGGTCCGCACATTCGTGAATGCCAATGATTCCGTGGACGTGAAGGTCGCAAATGCCGCGCAAGACGACATCAAAATCGAGCAAGCAAAGATTGGTAAATTCGAGGTGCCAGAGTGGGACCCGGTCACTCTGAAAAAAGCCCGCGAGGCGTTACAAGCGTTGTTCGCACTGGAAGGACTCAGAGGCCCACGCTTCGGACGCAAAGACTAGGTCGAGCCGATAAGTTGGCTGGTAAGCACTGCCGCTGGTTGGGGCGGCAATCCTCAGCGCGATGCGATATATGTACCCTTCTTCTCAAAGAACAACGACGGCAAAACCGCCTACACACTGAAGGTGAAAGACGTACCCGTGGACGGGTTTTGGTCCATCACGATGTATGATTCCAAGGGCTTCATGTTTGAGAACGAACAAATGGCCTACTCGCTCAACAACGTTACCGCCAAAGCAGATGCCGATGGTACCGTGAGCATCCAGTTCGGCGGCGACCATCAGAACGCGAGCAACTACCTGCCGATAACTCCTGGCTGGAACTACATTGTCCGTCTCTACCGCCCGCGAAAAAACATCCTCGACGGCACCTGGAAATTCCCGGAAGCAGTTGAATTGCAATAGGTATAACTACATCGGTTCTCTTGCGACAACACGATGATCAGGACGTCGACGCGGTCTCGCAAATCATTCGAAAGGAAATAACATAATGCGAAATTTTATCCTCGCCTGTAGTCTTTTGTGCGTTCTAGTCTTTGCTTTTAATGCTGTTGCGCAAGAGATTCTGCCATTCCCACCGGCACCTTCTGGCTCGACTCCTGGACTAACGATCCAAGATTCCGTTTACAAGAAACGCGTTGCGCCCAAGCATCTAGCAGAAGGCGCGCCGAATATTCTTGTCATTTTGATGGATGACCTGGGACCAGGCACGCCATCGACCTACGGCGGTGAGATCAATACGCCGACGCTTGATCGCGTAGCGAAGATGGGGATATCCTTCAATCGCTTTCATTCGACCGCAATGTGCTCGCCTACGCGAGCCGCACTGCTTACCGGGCGCAATCACACGCGAGTTGGCAATGGTCAGATCGCTGCGATCGCAAACGATTTTGATGGTTTCAGTGGTATTATTCCCAAGTCGTCTGCTACCGTTGCAGAGGTTCTTAAGAACTATGGATACAATACCGGCGCTTGGGGGAAGTGGCACAACACACCCGAAGAACAAATCACATCGAAGGGACCATTTGACTATTGGCCCACCGGCTATGGCTTCGAATATTTTTACGGCTTCCTCGCTGGCGAGGCCTCGCAATACGAGCCAACACTGACTCGGAATACTAACCCTGTCACCGACCATCTTCCCAAGGGCTATCACCTGACAGATGACATTGCCACCGACGCAATCAAATGGTTGCGCGAACAAAAGGCTTATGCACCGGACAAACCTTTCTTAATGTACTGGGCTCCAGGCGCGTCGCACGGTCCGCATCACGTGATGAAAGAATGGGCCGACAAGTATAAGGGCAAGTTTGACGATGGCTGGGATAAGTATCGCGAGCGTGTCTTCGCACGGGCCAAGGCCAAAGGTTGGATTCCTCAAAACGCTCAGTTAACGCCACGTCCTGAATCGATGGCATCTTGGGATTCGATCCCAGAAGATGAAAAGCCGTTTCAGCGTCGTCTGATGGAAGTTTTCGCAGGTTTCACTGAGCATGCTGACTACAATGCGGGCCGTGTCATCGATGAAATCGAGAAGCAAGGCAAGCTCGACAACACACTCATATTCTACATTTGGGGCGATAATGGTTCCTCTGCCGAAGGGCTCTATGGAACCATCAGCGAGCAACTGGCTCAGAACGGAATTCCCACCAAGATATCCCAGCATTTGAAGGCCTTGGATGAACTTGGCGGCCTTGATGCACTCGGTGGACCCAAGACCGACAACATGTATCATGCTGGCTGGGCATGGGCAGGAAGTACTCCTTATAAATCGACAAAGCTAGTCGGTGCTCACTTTGGCGGTACTCGGCAACCTATGGCTGTCGCTTGGTCTAAACGTATCAAAGCGGACCCGACAGCGAGGCCTCAGTTTCATCATGTGATCGATATCGTTCCGACCATTTACGAACTGACAAAAATCACACCACCCAAGGTCGTGAATGGATTCGAGCAAGATTCGTTCGATGGGGTTAGCATGGTTTATGCGTTTGGCGACGCCAAGTCACCAGGCACCCGCAAGACACAGTTCTTCGACATCATGGCCAGCCGAGGGATTTATCACGACGGTTGGTTCGCTAGCGCTCCAGGTCCACGTGAGCCTTGGGTAGGAGGGATGCCCAAAGGTGTCAAAGAGTGGTCGCCACTAACGGACAAGTGGGAACTTTACAATATCGATGAAGACTGGAGCCAAGCGAACGATCTTGCAGCTTCCAACCCGAAGAAGCTTGAAGAGATGAAGATGCTTTTCTTGCTCGAATCGACCAAGAACAAGAACTTGCCGATCGGTGGTGGCTTATGGTCCACAGCGATGTTCCATCCCGAGGACGCGCCCGCATCATCACTTACCGAATGGACTTTTGACAGTCCAATAACGCGTATGCCGGAATCGGCAGCCCCCAAACTTGGCAAGGTCGATAGCTTGGTCACGATGGAGGTAGATGTACCTGCAAATGCTAACGGTGTTCTATACGCGCTTGCAGGTTTTTCTGGTGGAGTAACCTGCTATGTGAAGGACGGTTTCCTTTGTTACGAGTTCAACTTGTTCGAGGTCCAAAGGACGAAGCTCAAGTCCAAAGACAAACTACCGACCGGCAAAGTGAAAATTGAGATTGAATCAAAACTGACAGGCAAGATCGGTGGGCCGATGGATGTCTCATTAAAGGTGAACGGCAAGGTAGTGGCGCAAGGACAGGTACCAGCCGCTATGTCGCTGCATTTTACCTCCAATGCAACGTTTGACATTGGAACAGATTTGGATTCGCCAGTTTCGCTCGATTACTTTGACCAAGCACCATTTGCCTTTAACGGAACAATCGGTGCAACAACGATCAAGTACTTGAAGAAGTAAATAGGCCACAACCTCTAAAAGTGTCAACCATGAAGATAACAGCAGCTCTCATCGCCTTTCTTTGTAGCTTCTCGATCCCTTCCCTCGCAATCGCCCAGGACGACGGCTCTGTATTGCCGTTCCCAATGTCTCCTTCTGCTAGTACGGCCGGTCAAACTTTGCAACAGTCGGTCCACAAGCGACGCGTCGAGCCAAATCGTTTGGCCAAGGATGCGCCCAATGTCCTAATAGTACTCATTGATGACGCGGGGTTCGGCGTACCGGATACGTTTGGCGGCTTTGCTCATACTCCGACACTTACACGATTGAAGAACGAAGGCATTAGTTACAATCGCTTTCACACGACATCTATCTGCTCACCCACACGTGCTTCACTTTTGACTGGTCGCAATCATCAACGAGTCGGCAATGGTACGATTGCCGAACGCGCCGTGGATTGGGATGGATACACGGGCGTCATGCCCAAGACTTCTGCCACGGTTGCGGAAGTTTTAAAGAACTACGGTTATAAGACTTCTGCGTTTGGCAAATGGCATAACACGCCAGCGGATCAGACAACCGCGATGGGGCCGTTTACCTATTGGCCAACCAGCTACGGATTCGAACATTTTTATGGGTTTTTAGCCGGTGAGACGTCCCAGTGGGAGCCTCGGCTAGTCGAGAACACAACCGCCATCGAACCGCCTCACGATGAATCGTATCACTTGACAGAAGACATGGCGGACAAAGGAATCACATGGCTGAAAAAGCATCGAGCATTCGCGCCTGACAAACCGTTCTTCATGTACTGGGCTCCGGGAGGCGTGCATGGTCCACATCACGTCGCACAAGATTGGGCTGACAAGTACAAGGGTAAGTTTGACCAAGGCTGGGATAAGCTTCGCGAAGAAATCTTCGCTCGACAAAAGAAGTTGGGGTGGATTCCAGCGGATACCGAACTTACGGCTCGCGACAAAACAATGCCTGCCTGGGCCGATATTCCCGAATCAGAACGAGCTTTTCAGACTCGTTTGATGGAGATCTATGCTGGCTTTGTCGAACACACGGATCATCAAGTTGGCAAACTGATAGAACATCTCGACAAAACAGGACAGCGAGACAACACGATCATTTTCTACATTTGGGGCGACAACGGGTCATCTGCTGAAGGGCAAAATGGTTCGATTAGCGAGCTACTTGCGCAGAATCAAATCCCCAACACAATCGCTCAGCAAATCAAGGCACTCGATGAACTCGGCGGTCTCAAAGCGCTCGGTGGTTCATTGACCGACAATATCTATCATGCCGGCTGGGCGTGGGCGGGGAGTACACCGTTCAAAGCGACCAAACTTGTCGCCTCGCATTTCGGCGGAACACGGAACCCGCTTGTGATTTCATGGCCTAAAAAGATCAAGCCCGACAACACGCCTCGATCGCAGTTTTATCACGTCAACGATATCGCTCCAACGCTTTACGAAGTTCTCGGCATCAAAGCTCCAAAGATAGTAAATGGTTTCGAGCAAGATCCGATCGATGGTGTAAGCATGTTGCCGTCATTCAATGACGCCAAGGCACCGGACAACAAACATATTCAGTACTTTGACAACAATGGTAGCGATGGCATCTACAAGGACGGCTGGTACGCGTGCACGTTCGGCCCGTTAACTCCTTGGTTGAACGCACAGAAAGGGCTCGCGGAGTGGGATTCATCGAAAGACGTCTGGGAACTCTACGATCTTACAAAGGACTTTTCGCAAAAGAATGACCTTTCTAAAGAGCATCCGGAAAAGCTTAAGGAAATGAAGAAGCTTTTTCTTGCACAAGCAAAGGAAAATAAAGTATTCCCAATCGGCGCTGGCATTTGGCTTCGGATTCATCCTGAAGACCGAATCAGGTCACCGTATACCAGTTGGAGCTTCGACGGCACCACCACGCGTATGCCTGAATTCACAGCACCGGCAGTAGGAAACAGCAACAATACCGTCACGATTGAACTTGAGTGTGGCGAGAACGCCAGCGGAGTCCTGTATGCACTTGGTGGAGCTGGCGGTGGACTCACATGTTACATGGATAAGGGGCAGCTCGTATTCGAGTACAACCTGATGATCATCGATCGCTCGATTGCCAAGTCGCAAGAAAAACTCGCTGCAGGTAAGCATACCATCGTAGTGCAGACAAATTTAAAGGTTCCGCGACCGGGCGCGCCTGCCGACATCGTGTTGAGTGTCGATGGAAAGGAAATCGCGAGAACAAGTCCTAAGATGACGGTGCCAGCAGCTTTCACCGCAAGTGAAAGTTTCGACGTTGGTGTTGACCTTGGGTCGCCAGTGTCGAGAGATTACTTCGAGCGACGCCCATATCAATTCGAAGGCAAAATCACGAAGGTAGATGTAAAACTAAACGCAGAAAATGAATGAAGTTAGCTTAGGTTCCCCTCTTCAGAAGTGTTTGCCTTGGATACTCATCGAATAGCTCTCTGTAGGCAGCTGCAAAGCGTCCTGCATGATGAAACCCCCAACGAGCTGCAACTTGCTGAATGGAATCTTGAGGATCTTCCAATTGCAAGTCTCTTCGAACGGCATGCAGCTTGGCATTGATTATCCATCGCTGCGGATTTATTCCGTACACATCGTGGAAGTAGTATTCAAGGGACCGCTCGTTGGTTCCGATTGCTTGGGCAAGTTCAAGAATCGAGAACGAATCACACAAATGTTCGCTTAGAAACTCTTCGCATCGGCGTATCAACTTCAGTTTGCGTCCAGCTGCATTGAGAATTCGAAGGTCAGTTTCTCCAGTCGCTGAGGCAATAGCAATTGCAACTTTTTTCATCAACTGATTCTGAATGTACTCGACATGGTTGAGCAACTGCTTAGTGGAATTCAAGCGTCCTGCGTCCAGTGCCGCATCGAAAGCGGCGCGTAAGTCATCAAACACCGACGGGTGTATCTGAAGATTCACGGAACCGCATTTCGGAATGCTAATTGAGTAACCGTTGAATTCTAATGAGCATTGAATGAGATCTGCGGGACGAATTTGAAATGCATACCAGGCTGCATTAGGTGCAGATCGATAGTCTACGGATGCGCCTTCGGCATAGAGTTGAATATCATTAGTCTTTAGTTCGCTACCATTGACCCATGCAGGTTCACCGATTTGATGAGTGAATCCAAAATTGATCCAACCTTTAGGAATAGAGCCTCTTCCGAATCCATGCAAAGAGTACGAGCCTCTATCTAGTCGGCTCGCTGGCAAAATCAATCTATCCAGTTTTGCGAGAAATCTCCCACCCCGAAGCAACTTTTGTTCGAACTCAGCACCCGCGATGATTTCGCTGTTTCCAGAGCAGTCAAACGAATCAAACGCTAGTGCGTAATATGTCATTGTTCTATCGTTCCGCATCGATAAAGGAGCCAAGTGCCGAGTTCTCGAACGGGTTTTCACGGAATGTCCCTAAACGCCGGAGGGTGAGATTAGGCCGAAAACTGGATGACAGTTTCTGAGAATCGCCCGAGCTCGGCAAATCCGGAAAAAACAACCGGCTCTGGTGAACTCAACGTAAGGACGATACTCGATGGTCGATTTGTTCAATCCGAAGGATATGGCACATCTCCTCGCATCGGCCGTCAGGATTACCACGTCATCATGACTTACGATGAGCGCCAACAGAATTACCGCCGCTGGATGTTTCGTTCGGACGGCGTCGTCTCAGAATCAAAAGGCGTTTGGGATGCCGACAAGAAAACGATGACTTGGTCGACCATTGGTCTTCCCGCAAACACAACGTTCACTGTCACAACAACCATCACTGAAGACGGATTTCAAGAGACTTTACAAGGAAAACCCTTGAATCAACGCAAAAGGTGAGCTAACGCCAAGAAGCTGCAAGCGAACCTTCCAGCACGTTACACAGGATTTTATTCCTATGCGTACGATATCATTCGCCCGAGTCGGCGTGGTAGCTTTTCGCGTCGTGCGAGTCGCCAAAACATTGAGGTTTTGCATGTTCCGGTTCCGTCTCGATTAGCTACCGAGGAAGTGGCAGAATTCGAACTAGGGTTGTCTCCACCTGTTAGTTCCAAAAGCACCTGATTTTCCGCAAACGATAGGTTGTTCCATTTAGATGCGATAT
The DNA here is from genome assembly GCA_021298315.1 of Planctomycetaceae bacterium. Classification (GTDB taxonomy): domain Bacteria; phylum Planctomycetota; class Planctomycetia; order Pirellulales; family Pirellulaceae; genus JBKCUI01. The sequence goes on along the minus strand of JAJTFC010000070.1, from coordinate 7,517 downwards.
CATGACGGGGGTATATTCGCGGTAAGTTGCCAGAAAACACCGGTCTGTTATAGACAGATTACCAGCAGAAGATTTTGACGAAATCCGATACAGGAGCGGATCAAGTGGAGCGGTTGGTTCGAATTACGATTGCGGTGGTGTATTGCCTCCTGTATGGCTGTTCGGTCTGGTATGCAAGTACGAGACCTGATGCACCAGGAGGAGGTATGCAGTGGATATTCACCATTATTCTAGGAGCACCTTGGAATCTCCTTGCCTTCAGTATTTTGTTCCTTTCGCCTTTGGAGGGATATACACACAACGCTATTGTAAGAAGCCTGGCTCCATTTTTGGTGTGGGTCCTTCCCCCCCTAATCAACGTATATCTCATACTCAAAACACGTGGAGTTTTTTTTGCGTTTCCAAACATTGAAGGTCGCACGTCGAGAAAGTCCGGCATGCAAGAGTGACGAAGGGTACATTAAAAATTTAAATTTTTTTCTCGTGCCAATGCTTCTTTGGTTTGTTTTTTTACTCGCTACCGTGTCTCAATGCACAATATTTTGGTTCGTCGGATTCAACATGGGTGGTTCGAGCTCAGGCTTTGGGTTGTTTATCCTTGGAATTCTGACTATCGAGTACATCATTGTCTTTCTTTTGATCGTTTTTGGGGCAGCTATCGATTTTTTAACGCACTGGCGTCCAGACTATGATTGAGCACACGGACAATAGGAAAAAACCACGATTGAATACCTATAGCTCAAGAACGCTGTTCATTTTCACTGCCCTTGTTGCCTTGATGTTGGGCTCTTTGCCGTTTCTGCCAAGCGTCCCACCTATGAAAACCCCGTTCCCCCAATTTATCTTTGCTACATGCTGGATCTTCGCGACGTTCGGTGCTTTTCTTTCTCTCGCCGCCAAATCGCAACTCCCAAGCGAGCGATTTTGGTACTATCTGATGGCTGCTTCTGCGTTAGGAACCTGGGGTAGTTTCTTTCAGACCTGTTTTGCCTTTGCGAAAGAAGCCCAACTCCATCCTCAATTTCCAGGCGCAGGGCTGGTCTGGATGATTCCTGCAGTCGGCATTTATGCGGCAGTACTTGCCGCTTCGATGGCATGGTTGTTTCCCACGAATCACGTCTCAAGGCCAAGCGAGACAATGCCTTCTTCCTCTTCAATACAAGGAGCAAACTCCCCGTTTGTAACGATCGATTCCCTCAATCAACTAAGTGTGATTGATAGACTGCTCTTAGGGATCGCGATCTTCTATCTTTGCATATGCTTGTGGATGATGATCTACGAACCCTGTGTCGAGAAACTTGAGAATCTCCCATCGCCCGTTTCCTTCTTGCTAGGCCTCCCTTGGAGCCCGCTCGTCTACCTAAGCTTTTTGTTTTGCCCGACAAATTTTCGAGTACCACTCCTTTTATTTGTTTACACCGCCCCGCCGATCATTAACGTTTTTCGTTTACTATGTGCGAGGGGGATTCGTTTTAAGGTAGGCATCATGAACAGAACCGTGGTGATTCAGAAACAGAGGAACGCCCATGAGTCGCATACCGTCTAGGCTGGACCTATTCCCTCCGATCGACGAATCGCCTCCCAATCGATGGATTACTGTCCCCTTCGGATTTTTTGAAGGTGGTTTGGCTACAGCACTTGTGGCGGCTGCGCTGGCCATCGTATTCACGATGGGACCCTTCTCACGTCTTCTCGGTTTCAACGAATTTGATGTGCTTATGGTTATCGGTCTACCCGTTATTTCATCACCTGGCGGTGCGCTGGGTGGTGCGGTATTCGGAAGCTTGCGCAAATACAAAAACGCGTATCGTGTTTCGATACTCTGCGCAGTGATCCCAGCGGTAATGTATTGGTTCATCGGCCTATCGCAACAGGAGTTATCAAAAAAGGTCGGTGCCCAACTCATCTCGGTAACCAGCGTGTCTGTTTTCATGGTGGCTTCCGCTGCAGTTGGATTATGGGCTGCTTCCAAGCTTTTTCGATTGATCGCGAATTCGAAACGCGGTGACCTAGATTAAGAATGTTCAACGTATCGATAGGCACCTTTTTACCCCCGTAACCTCAGAATTCCCGCAGCTAGGATCGATGTAAAGTTGACGAGTTGCTGCTCGGCGGATCGGAATTATCGCGGTAGGTAATCGGCAAAAGCGCCGCAAGGTTGGTGAATGGTAACATGACCGAGCTTGGCCCTATTGTTTACATACCGGGCGGAGGTTCGAGTTGGCGGGATTTAATCTGTCGGTTATTTGGGAAAAACCGACTTCGTGCTTGCTCGGCAACCGGATCTTCACGACAATTTCCGTCGCATTGATTGCGCTAGCCATGCTCTACCTAGCAGTCTTTCTCGTTGAAGGCTTTGCGAGCCGCGCCGCAAAAACGAACAGTCCGGAACCTTTTGTGAAGCCGGAGAGCGATGCCGGTGCTCACGGACCCGATAAAATCGTCGAGAAGAGCGAGAAGAATTAGAGACAAACCGTTAAATACAGTGTTTGGTCTGTCACCGGCGCGGCTCGGGATCATCTCCTTGATTTCAGCGTGTCTTGCCTGGGCGAGTTTGCCGCTGATTGTCGTGGTCGAGGTTTTTCTCGCGCTTTGCGTTTTCGCCCCGCTGGTGCTAACTAGCGTTGTGACAGGCCTGGTCGGCGTCGGTGCGGGAATCTACTACAAATACCCGGGCGCAACCGCCTGGAAATACAACTCAGTGACGATAATATATCAGTTCGAAAAGCTGTGCAAACGTCGTCCGTCAGCACGACGAACTCTGGAATGTAGAGCCCGGCCATGATCGTCGTACCCGCGCCCGGATCGTCCGCTCACACGATGCGAAGCAGCTGGGGGAGATGTCCAAAACTAACCGAAATTCGCCAAACAGGATAGCACATTATGCGAATCTACCTCGTTCTGTTTTCATTAGTCCTATCAACATGCGATGTTCGAGCCGAAGATCCAGCTGGAATGCTCTCACGGTTCATCGGAGTCTGGCGCACAAGCGGTGAGACAAAGCCCGCTAAATGGTCACCTGAGAGCGCGAAATTCACTGTTCAAGAAAGCACGCAATCGGTTTTAAAGGGCAAGTTCATTTTGGGACATGAGCACAGCCAACCGGATGGACGGAAGTCATTATGGCTGATGACTCATGATGCGCAGAGCAAGAGCTATCCGTTCTGGATGTTTGACTCCACTGGTTTGCTCGGTGGCGAATGGGAATTGAAATGGGATGTAGCAAACAGCACCGCTCGAGGCCGCGCGACCGATACGCCGCCTGGCTGGACCAGCGGAGGCACGAACCGCTTCACCGACCGGGAAACCAATATTGTTGATTATTGGATGAAGGATGAAACCGGTGCCTTATTGATGGACTTTCATTCTGAGAAGAAGCGTCAACCTGAAGCGGATGGCGATGCCATTCTGGCGGAATGGTCGAGATCAAAAGTGGCTGCCGACCGACCAAACGAATTGGACGTTCTCGACGCTTTTGTCGGCACTTGGGATGCGGTTACCGTATCGCGGCCCGCGGAGTGGACTCCCAAAGAAACGCGGATGACGAGCGTGGTAACGCGGCAATGGATTCTCAATGTACGATTCCTGCTGGATAACTCCTCCCATGCCGACGGGCAGGAAAGCCTGGCCCTTTTCGGGTACGACCCGCAAGGCCGCGAGTATCGGACCTGGTGGTTCAACTCCGAAGGACACCGGAATTCTTCGCGCGGCAAATGGAATCCTGGCACCCGGACCTTATCGTTCGAAGCGCAACTGGAACAAGGTCTTGTTTCGCGAAGCACCGTCCGGCTCATCAGCCCTGACAAGCACGAATGGAACTTCAAGGTTACCGATGCAACCCGTAAGGTATTCTACGATTCGACCATCACGGTGACGAAAAGAACGTCTGAAGAAGCAACTGCCAAGTAGGCCTAACGAATTCGCCCGATGGTTATGAACTAAATCGCTTTCGTCGAGCCGACCATCGCGTTAGCCACGCGATAAGACCGGCCTCCGCGAAGCAAATAGGTATCAGCCATCGCCAGGGCAGAGAAGGATTGACGTCCCATTCGCTTAAATATGAGGGCGATTCACCAGGTGGAATTTCGAAAAAAGTCTTTCCCGAATTGCTAAATCCCAGAAAGCGTCCCTTTAACTGAAATTGCGATATGTGTTTTAATGAATTCGTATCCCAAATATCGTTGTAAGACTTAAAAGGTTTACCCGAAAATTCGATGGACACGAGAGATCGATCGTAGTTGAAATGAATCGAATTAATTCCGTATCCCATGTAGGGCATGATCGGTGCTTGGTCAAGAGGCGTATCAATTTTCCAAAGACGCTGCCGAACTGGGTTCTCGCCAATTACAGCGCTCGGTTGTTTTGGCGTTGGTCCAAAGTCCTCTGCTCGCGTAAATCCGACGCGAGCGGGAGGATCTACATCGATCGCCCATATTTCCGAGAAAAACATATCGTTTTGCAAAAAAAGGTATCGGCCATCGTGTGAGAAATTGGCCGAACGAAGCCGCAGAGCAGAATCTGCGTTCAACACAAGTTGACGTGTTTCGTTTGTCAAAGGATTCCAAAATGTGACATCGATACGGTTCGGCTTTTCAAGGTCGTATCGAGGAGCTACGAGAGCTAGATTTTCACCGTTCGGAGTCCATTGGCTGACGTGAGGGTTAGCGTAAGGTACCTGAGGCTTCAATGTGGAATGCTTGGATCCATCAGAAGTGCGGAAAGTTGAAAACCCTAAAGCAAGCTGCTTACTATCAGGAGAAAACGCCACCAGTGACATCCAACTGAACGGACCGACTAACACATCACTTCCATCGACTTTATTCCATCGCCGAAGTTGCCAATTTTCGGCAACCTTAACATGGCCATTCTCGGATATTTCATCTCGCCGTGTAGAAGTTGCATAAGCAACAAATCGACCATCGGGTGAAAAGCGACAGATATCGCGGTCAGATTCCATACTATTTGAATTATGCCTAGGGAGCGTCGCCAGAAGTTTCATTGACTCAAGGTCCCAAATATGCAGTGGAAACGAAGGAAATTTATCTTCGATACTGACCGCAAGTAGCTTGCCGTCGGGCGACAGCTTGGCAAGAGAGTATGACCACATTTCGCCCTTCGATATGAGATCCTGAATTTCTCGACCGTTACTCAGATCGTAAAGTCGAATCGGGGCGACATTCTTGATATTGATACGACCGAAATTGTCTTCGTCTTTTTTGACGCTGGCCGTCAGTGCCCATCGCCCACCCGGAAGTACCCGAACGAACACGCGATCTGGGTCATCAGAAGCATGACGCACCCTAAGTGGTTGCGGCGGAATGAGAAACCATGTTGCAATTGCGACCACGATGAAGACAAGCGTTCCCACTACTATTTGTTTTCGCATGGCACCTCTCTAGCGTATCTCAATTTTTCTGATCAATGGCGCAGACTAGCAACACGACGCTCTCTTACTTCGTTGTATCGATAGCCCCTCGCTATGGCACTTCTTCATTGTGGGGATCCGAATCCTTCGCGGCAACGCTCCGGTTCAAATCTTGTTTAAACCAGAAAGTTCCGCGTGTCCTGAGAATCAGATACACGTTGATCGCGGGTGGAACAACGAGCAGCAGTACCAAGATAACAATCTTCGGAAACGGGGCAACCAAAAGCAAAAGCCCTAGCAGAAGGCTCCAAGGAAAGCCCAAAATAACCGGAAAGACGAATGCCATTCCGCCACTCGCGCCACCGGATGCACCCAAAGCCCATAGGACCGCACTGACATATGCGATCAAGTAGGACGCGGCAATGACTTTCTTTGTAGTTTCCGAACTAGACATAACCACGGATATCCATTGGGAAAAGGTGACTGCCAAATTCTATCTGTTTTTGGATTTACATTGGTGGTCGAAGATTATTTTTGCATGCATCCGACAAAAGGAAACATTAGAATGCGTGCAGTCACGATGCTGCAATTAGCGAGCGGTTTGACTTTTTCCTGCGATGAATACTGAAGACTCGATGGATGATCCCGATTCAGAAAATGTAACGTCAAAGACCTTCAGCGGTCTTCGATGTGCCTATGCAGCACTTGGCATTCCTTTTGGCATGCTAGTCCTTTCATGGATCGTGCCATTTCTGCGCCCTCGTTGGGACTCGAGTATTATTCCCCTGCTGTGTTTGGCAGGTGGAATGATTCCAGCGATCATGGCCATTGCCTTGTCGACCATAGCGATTAGGCAGCAACGATCTGTACCTGCCTGGACCGGACTGGTGCTAGGAATATTGGCCTTACCCGTTTGCGTTGCCATCGCTTGGTGGCTAGCGATGATGGGAATCGCATCGCATCCGGTGTGATGGTATGAGCAAAGTCAGTAGCTCACTCTGCGCCGTTTGAATCCGAATCCTGAAGCGATTTAGGTTCCATTGTTGACTGGGAACGATGGCTAAACAACGCTTGAAAACACTGGATCAAGAACACCGTAAAGCTCGCCGCGATACTGGCTAGTAGCCCACCCAAACTTCTTGAATAGATCCAATTTGGGTCAGGGTGGCCGCGAAACAAAAATAGATTAGCCGCGACGACACAGAGAACGGTACCGATTAAGAATACGACTAGGCCACGTCGATTCCTGGTCCCCCGTCGCGGAACTGCAACCCGAAGCAACAGCATGATCGCCACCGCGGGTAGATAGCAGTAAAATGCCGCGGCGATTGATTGGATCAGAATGACGGCAGACGTTGACATGGTGTACATGATTAGCAACCCCTTGGATTCCGCCGAGTCGTGCTCAGAGTGCGCCTACCTTCACTTAGAATCTTGAGTTCAAACATCTGGTGCTGCCCTCCTCGGAAAAAACGCGGACCTATCTGAATCAGGTTACTAGAATCGTTTTCCAAAGGATTTGCGAGCCAAAAATCTCAGCTCCCCTTAACGTCCTCAAACCTGCGACAGGCCGGTTATCAAATGGCACCGTTGCGAGGCCAAGAAGCCGCCTCTGAAGGCATTTTCCTCAGAACGGTTTGAAGCCCACCCTTGTTCAGCACACGTACACCCAAGCAGTCATACCGATCTCCCTGGTGCAGTCGTTTTCGGTCCCTTGTTCCGAACTTTGTTTCTAAAACCAACTGGGCGAACAGAACAACGCTATAACCCTGACGCCAAGAGACTCCGAGAGCGCGGAGAGTTTGTCTTGAGCGGGGCTCTAAATCGCCTCGGAGCACTATATGGGATCATCGGAGAGACTTCGAAACCGCGAGAGTTTGAGAATCGCGAAGTTCGCGAAAGACTGGAAAAACAAAGGCCAGAAACGCAAACAGGCCGACGTTTTGAGGCGTCGGCCTGTTGGTATAACCGGAGGGTCAAACTGAGTTCGATACCCTTAGTTCAGTTGGGGTAAACGTCGCACCGGTATTGCAGGGAGGACTGTAAGCGTCTAATAGCGTCATCGGAAAAAGGTACCCCTTCGCCAATCGAGACATATGTGTGAGCCAATTTTGAGAGTTGAATCGCCGAGGCATCCGTTAGGTTTTGACAA
>JAJTFC010000069.1 GCA_021298315.1 Planctomycetaceae bacterium | reverse complement strand
CGCTGGTTCGATGAAAGATTTTAACCTCTTCGGATGCTCGAAGGTACATAGTCGCAGGCACATTCCATGTGCCGTCCGCCATATTTAATTAGTCCCGTAGGGTACGTGAAGCGGTCCTCTTGATGCTGTCATGAAAGCCCACGACATCGACTAGCTCCATAACTCTTGCATGTTTGACGATGAAGTCGGGACCGCGGAACGTACCTTGACGCTGCAAACGTGGCCAATCGCTCCACGGTACGTTGCGCGGTCCTTTGCCCTTCCATGGTTCGCGAAATGATGGGCAGGGCAGGGCATTGACGATCCAGGCAATAAATACCAGGGACCGCTTCACGTACCCTACGGTCTTACAAAAAAATGATTTGCTTCCATTACGTTTACAAATCAAAAATAAAAAGCGAACCGCTCGAAAGCAGCCCGCTTTTTGCAAGGTTTTTGACTTGTGACTGGACACCAACCTGCAATTACTTCAGGAGCTTGCGTCGGTTGCGATAAGCAAAGCCCAAAGCACCTAGGCCAAAGATCGCCATCGAGGTCGGCTCGGGAACGGTACCACTACCGCCGCCGCTACTGCTTGTACCACTTTCTACGAGTCCAAACATCGGCACCGAACGCGCGGTTCATTTCCGATGAAGCGGGTGTTCAATGTATTAGAGCATGCCGCAGGACGACCCACCTGACCTGAATGCCTTGCCTACTGCACTGCGATTCAGCAATGCCTCTCATTGCGATTTCGGTTTGAAGTCCGGTGGAGGATCCCAGGAGATCAATTCCGCGAAACAACCATCAGACCCTCAGAAAAATTTTCTGCTGTTGTAGGCTGCGTAAAAACAGCCAATTGATCAAACAAAAGAGAAACAAGCCGGTGTAGGCGTACCACATCGGAGAGTCCTTTGGAAAAAACGGCTGCACAGCGTTGGAGACTAAGTCATGCAGGACGTAAGCGACTAGGGCGTTGACACCAAATGTTTTGAAAATAGGTAGCTGAAAGGATAGCACGTCGCAAAGAAAGTAAAACAGCACGAAGACCGCCAACGAGAACCCGGCCGCGAACGTAAGGTAGGAAAGGGTCCCTGCTCGCTGGCTCATCATCCAGTAATTCCACTGCCTTTGCGAACGCCCAGGAGGCTTGATAAAAGGTGGCTCGGCCAGCCAAGAGCCCAAGGAGTTTGTTTCGATCTTTGCTTGTAGTCGTGCACGATCAGGGATCACGGGGTCCGCAGGTATTTTTTCAAGTATCCTTGAATCTGCCCCCGATGCAGCCACGTCGTAGAACCGCGTTCCACACGAAAACGCATAGCCCAAGACCATCAGGAAGATGGCCATGATGATCCCCCACCCAATGGCTTTTCCGCGTTGGATCTGTGAGGCCTGCTGATCCTTGCTCGGAACAAACCAGTCACAGGCAAAAGTACCCAGCAATGCGGGAATTGACCAGCTTAGGAAGCCCAGTGGACCGCCATCGATCGCATTTGGATCTGTGTTGCACCATGTGAAATTGAAAAGGTAAGAAAGAACCACGTGGAGTCCAGCCGACACGATCAACCAAGCCGATCGAATTGGCATCGGTCGATGGATCACCGGCACGATCCACAGAGATGTCACGGCAATGTGCATCAAGGTTTGGAACCACTGCCGCTTGAGCGGTTCTTGGATCGCCCCCCAAAACCCGATCTCCTTGAGTTGCTCCCAGTTGGCAGCCCGAGGCGAAACGTTGTAGACCACGAATGCGACTAAGGCTAACCCCAGCAGGCGCCTGATCACACGACTATAGGATTCGAAAGAGCCTCCTGCTTGCATCTGGCGTCCGACGGTCAATCGCAGGGAGAACCCGACGGCAAATAGAAACTGCGGCATGATCGTATCGGCGTAGCTGCAATAATCATGCGTGTGCTTGAGCACCTGCGGGCAAGCTTGGTAGCCGCCGAAGTAATTAACGATCAACATGCCCAGCACCGTGTAGCCACGGAATTGGTCAAGCGAGATAAGCCGCCCGTTTTGACTACTGCTTTGAACCGATGATTGATCGAGGGCCGAAACGGTATTCAAAGCGTTGGTTCCTAACGGGGTTTGACGAATTCCGGAAAAGGCTAAGCCCTAGGGCTTAGCTCTCCCAGCATGTTGGATTTGAGAAAACTTTATTGGGCAGGGTCAACCTTCAACTCAAAAAAGTTCTTCTTTCCTGACTCTACATTCACTGTCATTGGGCTATTTACCGCATCAAAATACTTGGTATCGATGCGACTCTTTTTCCCATCGGACTTATCGACCCAAGCTCCACCTTCGTCCAGATAATCGTCTTTCGTGGGCCAAGTATCCCGCAAAGAGACCTTCTGCTCACCAACAACCACCCCTTTCCTGGCTGATCCGTCATCGATTTTGAGTTCAAATTTCCCCTCGGTGTCGGTTTTACCGTACGATCTCGGACCGTTCTTGGACCAGAATTCCACATGGATCAATTCCATCGGCTTGCCGTTCATCGTCACAACTCCAGTGACTTCTGTCACAGCAACTTTCTGGTTGCAGCCGATCATCATCGAAATCATGCAAGCTAAACTTAGCCATGCCATCGTTGCCCGATTCGTCTCAAGGGAGCTCTTGCCGGCGCTCGAGTAGGAATGAATCTTCCGAAGCATTGTAGAATCCTTTATTGGGTTGAATATATTCTTGGCATGCAACAGGTACAGATCGAGAAACGATCCAACCGGAACTGAAAATCGCTAGCGGGAACATTCCCCGCTAGCGACCAGCAAATGAATCGTAAGGCGTCTGAAGGCCAATCAATCAGGCATGTTGACGACTTCGGAACCAGCGCGAGTACCCATGGCGTTGAAGGTAATCGCATCAATGGTCTCGCTCACGTAGCGAACCGAACCATCGGCCATGGTGAATTGTGCACCACCGCCGTGCAGACTTCCGAACGCATTGATTCGGTCATCATATCGAATCGGATCTCGGTACTCGACGCAATCGCGGATCCGATAGTTGATCGGTACGCCCGTTCCCAAGAAAACATTTCCCTCGGCGCCAAACCAAACCCAACCCCAGTTACCAATCTTGGTTGTGCTCCATCCTGTCTCGGGTCCACATCGATCAAAGACGGGATCAAAATAAGCTCGTTCACCCATGAGAATGGTATTGCTTAGCCCGTCTGTAACAGAGCTCAGCTTACGCGCCACATTGCGGGTGAAAATACCGTCGGATCGAGCTTGGTTAGCGGAACTTGCAGTTCCGGGTGGACGTGGATAATCCGCCCCAGGACCAAAGGGATTCCAAAGGCTCGGAAGTGTGTTGCTGAACCCAGGGTATCCTCGTCGTCCGGCGCAAGCGAAATAGTCACCACGCGCATATCCGCCGCTGGAATTAAGACCGGTCGTAGGGTTCGTGTGTACTTCGTTGTAGGGACTACCTGGGTTCGATGGGCAACGCAGTGTTGGCATCACGAGTTGACCAACGGCCGAAGTGCCATCCAATGGAGGGGAAGCAGTGTTGGCGGGATTGCCACCGTAAAGAGGATTCGAGAGGGTGTTTGCACCGAAGTTTAATTGATTCCAGTTGGTCCAAAAGGATTGCTGTTCGACAAAAGGCATCAATTGATGCATCAACGCGAAACGACGAGCCTGTCCAGCAGTGCCCCACTCTGGGTGCCCCCAACCAGTCCCGTCAGCTCGTAGCATTCCGAAAGGAAGTCTGCGGTTTGCCGACTCGAAATTGATGTTGGCAAGCCCCCATTGTTTAAGATTGTTTGAGCATTGCATTCTGCGAGCAGCCTCTCGGGCGGACTGGACTGCGGGCAGAAGCAAGCCTACCAAAACACCGATAATTGCGATCACTACTAGCAGTTCAACCAGGGTAAAACCCTGCGATCTTCGTACTCTGTACGCCATTGCTATGAGCCCTTTGATGAGAAGAGGGAGAAGTCACGTATCTTTCTTTTACCGATGGCTGCATCAACTTTCAAGCTGATTTGATCGATGAAACACTTTTTAATACTTTTAAAAACCTAAACCTTTGAGTGTTTCGTTAGGAATTTCTAAAACGTAGATTAAGCGGATCCTATGGTTATCGCGATTCGCTGTCCTTTCTTGCAAGGAGGGCAGCGATTGCAATCAGTCGAAAACACTTACGGTTCATAGACTAGCTTCGAAAAAACACTCTTACCCCAGTGGCTTATACTGAATTGAATACCAGCGATGTCCGTTGGTCGATACTCGGGCCACTTCGCAATTATCATGCAGGCAATTGAATGAGGTAAGTCTTTATTGAGGGCTCCCGGATCGGTGGCGAGGTGAAATGCAATGACTCAGTTGACATGTACCGAACCCGCATCGGTGGTGCTGGGGGACTCGTACTCGTGCTCCAAATGAGTTTCGCAGGCGCAATCATGCGAGTGCTTAGAAACTTCGACTCCATGCAGCGGAGCAATTCCCATCGTACGATCTGGAGAGGGCGAGTCGCTGAAACAAAAAATTTTTGAAGTGACACTAAAACACCAAGAAAAACACCTTCGATGTTGTTATCATGTACGAGGTGTTGCACGTGAGCTTGTTGCAGCCATGTCAAGCAAAAGACGTTCGGTTGCAGAGTGAAACCATTTTCAGAGTCCATCAAAAATAACAAAGTAGAGTCATGCGTTCTGCGTTCATTCGACTGGGACGCACGGAAGCGGTTTTTTTCCAAGGATTGGTACCGAGTTTTTTCCTTTCCCTTTGGCTGTTTTGCTCTTCATTTGGATCGGCAGCAACGATTTCTTCGACATTTCAGAGCATCCTTGCAAGTCGACCTGGGATTGGATACCAAGATCCACTTTCGGAGAGCCAATTGATCCAGGGCTCCCCCGGAAATGATTTCGTCAATTCCGACGGGACTTTTGATGATGACGGACCGAATCTTGGCGGCATCGGGGCAGCTCTGCCATACCACCAAACCGTCGGCGCTTTGAATTCCTGGGGAGTTCGATTGTTCGATGTTTCTAATAACCCACTTCCAACACCGGTGCTTTACCTCAACTTAGGTAGCCTCCAGTGGACCGATGCGTTCATCGTATGGAACTCTAACGCTGGCGATACTGCAATCGATGAGAATGATGCTCCCGCCCCAGGCGGATCAGGTTTGAAGACCGCAAGACTTTCTTATGCGAACCCATCCGATGGGTTTGATTATTCGTCCACCGACCCAGATGACTACGCAGCGCTGAGTTGGTCTACCATTAATGTTTCTGGAAGCGATACTCTTGGCAGTTTCGGCCTGACCAGATCGACTGGTCCTTACAGCGAACCCCAGGTGAAGACATTTGATGCGATTTCGGCGAGGCTCTTAAAGCTTGAGTTACTCGAAGGGTTTGGATTTGACTCCCTTCTTACAGTCGGCCTCGATGCCAATGGGGATCCCATTAGGGATAAGTTTAAGATCATCCAGCTTGGCGAGGTTGCTTTCTATCAAACCGATGCCCCCTCTCCTCCTGATCCGCTTGGTCCGATCCCAGAACCGTCCATGCTTGCAATCTTTGCAGGCTTGGCCAGTGTTCGATTTGGTAGAAGCCTGATTCAACGACTTAAGAAGTAGATGCGTAGAGCGTCATAAGTTGCATCTGTTTTGCAAGGAACATGTACAAGAGTATTTTGTGCCACCCGGGGGGCTTTTTTATTTCGAACTCTCGATTTTTTCCTGGATTGCATCGACAAGTGGCTGCGTACGATTTTGCTCATTGAGGAAGTGAAAATCGATTTCGGTTTTGAGTAGCCCGACGTCTTCGAAACCCTGCGAGATGGCTCGCTGCATCGATTCGACGGCTTTGTCTAAGTAGCCTTGAGCTTCGTCGTGTTTTTCGCTTCGAGACGCAATTAGGCAATAGGTCCTGGCTATCAAGACGAGCAATTCGTTGTCGACCTTCGTCTGGCTTAGGAACCTCTGGGCCAATTCGATGGCTTTGGTTGCATCGCCAACTTGTGCTTCGGACATCATCCAGTCCATTCGAGCGACGTCGTTGGACTGATCTTTCTCGGATTTTTTGCGCCTTTGAGAAAGAGCATCGACCCCAGGGGAATCTGCGTCTGGGATGTTCCTTTGCCTTCTCCACTGCGTTAGACGAAAACCGGAGAGTGTTGCGGCGCGAATGAAGTCGGAGTTGTCGGGCGCGAAGCTTAAGAGTTTTTTACCAAGTTCGTAGGCTTGTTCGAGCCCTTCGATACCTTGGTCGGGTTGCCCTGACTGGGAGAGTAACTCGGAATAGAGTCCTAGTTGCAGGATCAATTGCTTGAGCAGTGCGCTGTTGTTGACGTCTTTTTCATAAGCGATTTTGAGTTGCTCGACCCCGGACCTCATCTTCGGTTCGGCTTGTTCGACCTGTCCAGATCGGAAGCGGTAGGCGCCCAGCAGAAGTTCGCTAGTGTTTAGCATTTCTTTGAAAGTCGTCTCAGAGACTTTCATCCCTTTGCGTTGTTCGTCAGAGAGGTCTTTGTTTTCGAGCTCTTGACTCAAGCGTTTGATGGATTCGCGGCAGATACTTTGGGCAAGGTCTGAGAGATTGAGTACTTTGGAAATCTTACCGACTCGCAGATAGGTTACGGCCAACTCGTGGACTGCCCGAACTTGGAATACGGTGGACTGGTACCACGGGAGAATTCCTTGGCCCTTGTCATCTGCCGAGGGGGATTGAACCATCTCTTGAGCTATCTCTAGCTGCTTTTGATACCAGAGCAAGCTTTGATCCAGATCGCGGTTGAGTTCGCGTTCCATGTTCGCTACGACTCTTACGATTTGCAGGTAGTTGGATTTCGCAGCATCGGATTTCTTTTGTTCGGCCCGCTCTCGAAAAAACATCTCGACTTCTGATAGCACATCCTTTGCATCCTGTTTCATGCCGTACTGAACCATGCTGGTTCCGTAATCCAATGCAAGTGCACTTGCGGTCAATCGCCCAGCTTCGTCATCAGGTTTTTGGGAGAGGATATGTTCCCGCAACATCGGTAGCAGGGTCCTCATCATTTGATCGCGGCTCTCCTTGATTCGAGGGGATTGGTTTGGGTCGATTTGCTTGAGTTCTTTGTAGAACTGTTGCGTGGTTTTGATCAGACCATCGGCCCGGTCGTTGGCGAGCTTTTCATTCGCTAGCGCTTGGCGTTCGGCGGCCTTTGCAATCTCGGCTTGTTTCTTGGTTTCCTGCTCAGAGAGTTCGAGCGCTTTGTTTTTGCCGTTGAGTGAATAAGCTGCGTAGGCCGAAACGCCTGCGACGGAGACCAATCCAAGTGCGGTGGCTAGTGCCAGGTTTCCAACGAGTTGATTTCGCAAGTACCACCGCCAAGCCTGTTCGGCTTTACCGACGGGGCGAGCGAGGATTGGTTCGCGATTCAGATACCGTTTCAAGTCGGCAGCAAGTTCGCTGCACGATGCATACCGCTTCGTGGGATCCTTCTGCAAGGCTTTCAGGCAGATTGTTTCGATATCGATCGGAAGTTTGGGTTGCAACTGACGTGGGGGAATTGGCTCATTGTTGATCACTTGCATGATCGTTTCGAGTGGCTTGGGGGCCATAAACGGCGGCCTGCCCGTAAGGAACTCATAGAGCATGGCGCCCAAGGAGTATTGATCGGTCGCTGGACCGAGTTTCTGGACCTCACCTCGAGCTTGCTCGGGAGACATGTAATTGGGTGTCCCCATGATTGTTCCTTCTCGGGTGCTCGACGAGTCGGAATTGTCTTCAAGCCGTTTTGCCAATCCAAAGTCGGAGACTT
This sequence comes from Planctomycetaceae bacterium, assembly GCA_021298315.1. Lineage (GTDB taxonomy): Bacteria > Planctomycetota > Planctomycetia > Pirellulales > Pirellulaceae > JBKCUI01. The sequence continues at coordinate 33,495 of JAJTFC010000069.1, read as the reverse complement.
TCAGGATACCGTCTTTGGTCGAAAGAACGTTTGCGGGTTTAAGGTCTCGGTGCAAGACTCCGTTATCATGTGCGTACTGCATGGCTGTGCAGATATCGATCATCCAGCGTGCTGATTGTTCCGGGGGGATTGGTTTCCCGTCTAGTTTCTTGTCCAGCGGAGGGCCGTTGACATACTCGAGTGAAAAAAAGGGGAGGTTGTCGTGTTCTCCAACTTCAAAAATTTGAACGATATTCGGGTGTTGAAGGTGAGCCACGGCTTTGGCTTCCGCGATGAATCGACTCAGAACCTGTTCTGAAGCATGGGAGCCTGTGAGAATCATTTTCAGCGCAACAGGACGGCCGAGTTTGGTTTGAAATGCCTTATAGACGATTCCCATGCCGCCGCGTCCCAACACTCTTTCGATCGTGTATGAGCCGATCTGCTTAGGAATTCGTGCTTGTTCCTTTGTTTGGCCGTTACGACTGTGAAGCCTTGAATCCAAAACAGGTGATGGAGCAAGCGAGAATGTGTTTTTATCGTTTTTCTCGGAAACCCATCCTTCGGGTAAAACGGCAGTTTCGTCGGGATTGGCGAACTCTGACGGGTTGAAATCGCAGGTCGCCGCATTTGGATCATTGGAATTCACCGAATCGATAAGAGGGTTTCTCATCACTGCGGGATTCTGCTCCGTTAGAGAATTATCAAAATGCTGCGTAGCGGCGTTCGATTCATGGCTTGGCGCAAAATCCATCGTCGCCTCTGGGTTGTTTTCGGCAAGGAGGGATTCTGAGATGTCGATGCAGTCGCTCGGGGGTTGGGAGATCCCGGTTGAATCATCCATGGTGCAGTCATTTCCACAAGAGACTGTCGAATCAAAGTCCTTTCCCTGTGAATCCTGGGAATGTCCTGGATAAGCTTGGTTCTTAGAATCCTTATTCGAGTCGGTTTTGGAATCTTTTTTTTCGCTCATGGTAAACCGGGTAGTGGGAGAGTTCTTCAGGGGCCGGGTCAGACCTGAAAGACCCGAATTGTAAATGATTCACATCAGTTTGTGGGGGTTTAAGCATCGAAACTTGGGGCAGAAACCCAAGGTGATCGGAGGCGTATTTCGTCGTTTCGGATCGAGGGAGGGTAGATAGGCATTGGAAAAAACGACATATTAGTCAAATCCCCGGCTTTGGTTTCCACTCACATCCATCCAGATTGAGTAACCAGGATTGAGCGGGTGTTGTGAATGGATTCATTATCTCCATCGCATTGGATTCCTAGCTTACATGGAAATTGGAGTTTTTCAGCAATGAATCTCTTGCATCGAATCAGACTGTTATTGATGCGTCGAAGAAGTCTCTGTAAGCCTCGCAGGTGTGATTACTTCAGCAGACAATTCAGACGCGCTGTCGTATCTTGGATTCAGCAGTTCGATACGATTCGACTGCCGAGCGCATGGCGGAAGCCCAGTTACGAAACCCTTGAGGATCGAAGTCTCTTGGCGGTCGCGACTTGGAGTGGCACACAAAGCGGGGATTGGAATGCCCAAGCCAACTGGGTCGGTGGGTACCTTCCTACAATCAACGATACAGTGGTGCTTGGATCTTCGGCGACTCATAAGGACATATATGGTGTTCAGGTCCAGGGTGTGTTATCTGCGATTGAGGTCACCGGCGCTGGCTATGTTCTTAATGGGTCTCAAAGTTTGTCGGTAGTGGACTTGCAGATCGATCAAAACGTAGTCTTTAACATACCGCTTCTGCTCAGAACCAGCCCATTGAACCCACAGTCTACGATTGAGCTAGGGAATTCTGTCAATGCACAATTCAGTCTTGTAACTTCGTTGAACGGTGTGACGGTTTTAGGACCTAGTTCGTCGTCCCTATCCATTGGGATGATGGACGCTCAAGGCTCGTTCAGCGTGGCCAGTGACGGTGTGCTTGAGATCCAGAGCATTTCGAACAGTGGCAATATTGACTTCAGTGGATCACTTGATGCAACGATCTACGATGGTGCTTCCTACACCGGATCGATTCATGCAGCAGGCGGCGCGATAACGATCAGCGGTGGCAATTTTTCAAGTGCATCGATGCTGCTGGATTTTGGGCAGACGATCGATGCGCTACATGGATCGATTTTTGGGAGTGTGGTTGTAGGCAATGGAGCAAATCTATACAGCCATGGCGTAACGTCCTATGGAAATCTGAGAGTCGAAGGTGGCGGGACCGCTCACACGACATCAGCGACCGATGTTTTGAATGCGAGTCATTTGGACCTTGCGAGTACCGCGACTGTTAATCTTGAGGTCAACGCGCAAACTGGGGATTTGCAAAGCAGTACGATCTTAACCAATACAGCACAGCTTGGAGGTGCTTTGAATCTGGTCGGGACGTCCAAGATCTCCAAGTATGAGCAGTTACCACTGATTATGGGTACCCTGACGGGTGCCTTTAGCAACATCTCCAACCCGACCTTTGTCGATGGACTTTCTACACTCGACTTCCAAAGCACCGCCGCTGGCTTGGTGGCTACTGGTCGGCTCGTTTTTGTTAATAACACCGCCGAAGAGGGAATCGGTAGTGTGCGAGATGCAATCGTTCGAGCCAACCAAAACCCAGACTTCGATCATATCTATTTCGATCTTCCTAGTAATACCAACCAGCAAATCGTCCTATCTAGCGAACTACCTTGGATATCTCAACCGGTCTATTTGCATGGGTACTACGCCGTTGACCAGCAGGCCAATAAACCGGCCCCATGGGTAGGGTTTAGCGGAAATCAGATCAACGGTTTTAGCACCGGACTTGCACTCGACACAAATCATTCGACCGTTGAAGGACTTTCGCTGACGGGTTTCTCGATCGGCATGCGTGTACTTGGATCGCAGAATCTGGTTCTCGGTAATTACTTCGGTGTGAATACCGATGGAACCTTGGCAGGGAATCAAGTCGGCGTGAGTTTGGGTGGTTCACAGAACCAGATCGGCAGCGGCTCGGTTCAAGATCGGAATTACTTTGTGGCTTGTGAATTTATAGGCATCGAGATCGCTCCAGGGTCCGATTACAACAGAGTTTTTGGTAATTGGATCGGGCTTGGGCCTAACGGCGAGTCTTCGGAGAACTCAGGGACCGGAATCAGTATCGCGTACTCCCATGGAAGCGTTATCGGTACGAATGGTGATGGCTTCAACGATGAGTTTGAGGGAAATGTTCTATCTGGAAACAGTGTCGGAGTCTCGCTGAGTTTTGTGACAAGCGGGCGTATTTCTGGCAATCGAATTGGTACCAATCCTAGCGGAGATGGCCCAAAAGCGAATCGAGCTGAGGGGATTTACTCCTACGGTTCGTCCAGCATGGTGATTGGCACCAATGGAGACGGTGTCTCAGATATCCTCGAACGCAATATCATCTCAGGTAATAACCAAGCTGGAGTATTTCTTTACGACTCTAATCAGTTCCGAATCGCAGGCAATTACATAGGCACGAGTGCCTCTGGACTTGATCCACTTGCCAATGCCGGTAATGGAATCCTCATGCTGGGCCATTCTCACCATAATGTGATTGGTACCGATAGTAGCATTGACGAGTTCAATTCGAATGAAAGAAATTTGATTGGTGGTAATCAAGGTGCTGGGATTGGACTCTATGGGGTCGATATCTCGAATACCGTGATCGCAGGCAATTGGATTGGACTCAGCAGTAACGGTTCTGAGCCTCTTGGTAATTCGGTTGGGGTCGACAACAACAATGCAAGACATACTCGAATAGGATCCGACGGAGATGGGTTTGTTGACGTGGTGGAACGTAATGTCGTCTCCGGGAACAACAACACAGGCATAGAGCTTTTCGGCTCTTCGGTGTGGATTTCCGATATGGCGACAGTGGATGATTTGATCGCTGGCGAAATCAAATCAAATACGTTTTCGGAGAATCTAGCTGTGGCCGATTTGTCGGACGCGACGTTTCCTTCCGGAGGCAATTGGACTTACGATGTGCCTATTGTCGCTGGTGGTGGGGACAACTACGCAGTCAACGTCACGGGAGTGATTCAGGTTGCAGTTCAAGGAGTTTACTCGTTTGCTGCGGGAAGCGATGATGGAACGCGTCTTCGAATCGACGGAACGACGATCATCGATTCCCCCTATCCGCGCGGTTTCGGCGTCAGCTACGGACAAATCGAACTCTCTGCAGGCGATCACACGTTCGAATGGGTAAGCTACGAGCAAGGGGGAGCTGCCGGCTTTGAACTTTCGGTCAGCCCGGTCGCGGGTAATACCTCCGAGATCACAGAAGCCAACGGATGGAAGGTTTTGGGGCACTCGAATCCGCATGCGGAGATTCAACTCAAACCCTCAACGAGCATGACTGCTACGGCTTACTATGTCACTGGAGGGTATAAACTCCATGCGAGCGTCGCAGGAAACTACATCGGTACCGATCCGACTGGGGCGAGTTCGATTCCAAATGCCCTGGGTGTCTATTTAGGGAACGCAAGCACAGTGAGCATCGGTGGTGCACAGTCGAGCATGCGCAACGTCATCAGCGGGAACCAAACCTCGGGGATCAGTGGATATTTTTCGACCGATATCGCAATCCAAGAGAATCTCATAGGATTGAATGGTTCCGGCCAAGAATCTCTCGGGAACGGTTACGGCGGAATTGACTTGTATCAACCACGTGACTTGTATGTAAAAAACAACGTGATCAGTTCGAATCAATTAGGTTTGCAAGCCAATAACCCTAACAATGCTGTGATTATCGGAAACATAATCGGACTGGCCGCTGACGGGCTTACACCTCGACCGAATACCACTTTAGGTTTGGGTGTTTTCCAGGGCGCAAATGTTCGTATCGGTACCGACGGAAACGGACAGGGAGACGCTTCAGAAGGTAATCTCGTTTCTGCCAACGGGTGGACGAACATCTATTTTTCAGGAATCGATGCTTCCATCGCAGGCAATATCGTCGGTACCGATAAAAATTATGGCCAACTAAGCAATATTCCGGTTGGAAATGGTATTACGCTGCAATACGCTTTGAATGTACGCATGGGTACCGACGGTTCGCAAGACACCTACAATTCAGCTGAGCGAAATGTTGTTTCCGGCAACAATGGTGATGGGATTTCCGTTGATAATTCCTCGACTATAACCATTGCGGGGAATCTTGTCGGAGTCTCCCCAGAGGATAAAAGTGTCGGAAACGCGAACACGGGGGTCCGGGTGAACAACTCCCAAAACGTCGTGATTGGCACCAACGGCGATGGATCGATGGATCAGATCGAAGGGAACGTTTCATCGGGTAATAACGTCGGCATCGCGGTCTTCGGGCAGCAAAGTTCGGGGAATCGAGTTTCGGGCAATACAGTCGGCACCAATATGGCTGGAACTTCGGCTTTTCCCAATCTCTTTACCGGTATTTGGTTGTGGTACAGCGACGGTACGATTGTTGGCACGGATGGCAACGGTGTTTCAGACGATCTGGAACGAAACGTCTCTTCGGGAAACGTGGGTAACGGTGTTTCGCTTGAGCATGCTTCGAATAACCGCATTGCTGGCAACTATCTAGGGACCAGTGCCGATGGATTGTTGGCCATACCGAATTCAGGCGATGGTATTCGCCTGGTTGGAAGAATGACCGGCAACATCATCGGCACCGACAGCAGCAACGATAACTTCAATGCCAACGAACGGAACCTCATCAGTGGTAACAACACCTACGGTATTTCCACTCAATCATCCGCAAACAAGAATATCGTCATCGCAGGCAACTGGATCGGGTTGGATGCTACGGGCAATGCTCCCCTGCCAAACAAAAATCAAGGAGTCTGGGTTGAGAATTCCACGGAGGTGAGAGTCGGTACCGATGGTGATGGGAATTACGATGCTCTCGAGCGCAACGTCGTGTCCGGTAACTTGAGTGCAGGCATTGGTTTTTATACCGGCAATGCTCAAGTCTACGGCATTCCGATGGTTGCAAAGTTGCTCTCGGGACAAGTCCCGACGATTCAGACCTCTGGGATGATCGCTCAAGCCGATCTATCGGATGCTTCGAATCCAGAGAACGGTGTATGGAACTACAATCATCCCGTACCAGGTGGTGGCGGGGATGATTACGCAGTGGTTGTCACCGGCACGATCGATGTGGCAACTCAAGGTAGCTACTCGTTTGCTTTAAGCGGTAGCGACGGCGGTCGTTTGCGGATCGACGGACAGACAGTAATTCTCGATGATGCGATTCACGGGTACATGAGCGTTTACGGACACGTCGAATTGACTGCGGGTCCCCACTCTTTTGAATGGATCGGCTTTGAACGAGACGTGATAGCTGGCTGGGAGCTTTCCGTCAGCAATACCTCGAACAATATCTCGCCGGTGAGTTCAGCCAATGGATGGAAGGTGCTGGGCGATCCTGAACCCCACAGCGAAATCCGATTGACACCCAACACTCTGATGTCGGTAACGACCTATAAGGTCAATGGATTGGAAGCTGCAAACTTATCCATCGCTGGCAATTACGTCGGAACCAATGCCAGTGGTGATGCGATTGTGCCCAATACCGGATACGGGATCTATGGAGTGTATTCAAAGAACTTCACGATCGGTGGATCGAATCCTGCGATGGCAAATCTAGTTGGTGAAATCCGCGTGGATAACGCTACTGATTTTAATGTTGAAGGAAACATCGGGGGGTTGGACAAGACAGGTGCTGTTGCCTTAGGCGCTGGCGAGATCACGTCTTATGATTCAAGCCAGTTTCAATTCAAGAGCAATCTTATCGGATCGGGTGGCGGGATCTGGATCCATCGAGGATCGGACGCCGAGGTCACTGGTAATTCGGTCGGTTTTGCTTCCGATGGTGTTACCCCCAGGCCAGCCGGTGGCGTCAATGTCTATGACTCGACGAGGATCCTCATCGGTACCGATGGAGATGGTCAAAACGACGCTGCCGAAGGCAACCTTGTAGGAGCCACCGACGGACGTTCCGCAAACATCAATCTAGTCAACAGCACTGATATAGCTATCGCTGGAAATGTCATCGGCGCAAACAAGAATTACACTGCGATTGCTGGCCTGCCTGCTGGTGTGGCAGGTATTCATATCTCGGACTCCTCGAATATCCGGATAGGTACTGACGGCTCAGACGATTCATTCAATGCCTCCGAACGCAATGTCATTGCGGGGAACACATCGCATGGAATTGCCATGGGATCAAGTTCGAATTCAACCATTGCCGGCAACCTGATCGGTCTGACTCCGAGTTCGGTGTCTTTGGCTAATGCAGCCGATGGGGTGTTTCTGGAGAATACAACTGGTGTGATCATCGGTACCAATGCCGATGGTCAGAGAGACTCGATCGAAGGAAATGTTATCTCTGGGAACAACGGTTTTGGGGTGAGAATCCAAGGAAATGGCAGTTCGGGCAATCGAGTCGCGGGGAATTTGATCGGGACGAGTATCAACGGATTGGCGGCCCTTGGAAATAGTTATTCTGGCGTCGAAATTAGGGATGCCAGCAAAAACAATATCATCGGCGGTAGCTCTCCTGTGGAGCGAAATACCATCTCCGGAAATACGTCTGATGGTATTCGTCTGATCGATGCCCAAACTTCTGGAAACATCATCAGCGGTAACTTCATCGGAACGACCGCCGATGGCTTATCCTCGCTGCCTAATGCTCAAGGGATTTCATTACAAAGCGGGGCTTCTAACAATAGGATCGGGCTGAGTTCCAACTATGTTGCACCTGCGAACTTGCTTGTGAATGGCGACATCGAAGCACCGGCGATTGTAGGAGTTGGGCAGACACAAGTGGGCCTCGGTGGTTCGAAGTGGACCACGCAGGTTTCGACCGCTAGCGACTACGGCGGGGCGATATCTGGCATCAGCGGTTGGAGTTATGCAGCCACGGAGGGTGGTTCGACTCGTATGCATACGGATATTGGGATCGCTCGTATTGATTCGCAGTTTCGAAAGAATTCCACCGGACAAGCAATTTACGCCAATCGATGGGACAAGCTCATTTCCCAAACTGTGCCTAATACGTTTACTTCGGGTACCACAATCACGGCTGAAATCGACTTTTCCACAGTCGGTTCTCTGACCGATGCTGGTCGAGGAACCTATTTCTATCTAGTTGCTGGGGAGGCGAATCCGACAAATCTGGATCAGTTGTCGAGTCGCAGCATCGTTTTGGCGCAAATGACCGCTGCGAATCCAACCTGGACCAGTTTTACTCCGGATGTGGTCGTTCCCATCAACGAGCCACGCCGATTGACTCTGCGATACACGTTTCAGCCCAACGATCCAGCATTGAACTTACCGCTAACCATCGCGGTGCGTTTAGCTGGTGGGTCCGTGGGACCTGGTTATTACGATAACGCTTCGCTTACAGCTTCCACTGCGAATCCAAGTGTGATTCCTGAGTATGGGAACTTGATTTCAGGAAACTCGCAGAATGGAATCCTTGTAGAGGGCGCAGGTAGCACTGGGAATGTTATCGCTGGAAACTGGATCGGAACGAATACCAACGGTACGGCCGCGCTGGCCAATGGCGCCAACGGTATCAGAATGCTTGCACCGAGCAATACCATCGGAACCGATGGAGACGGCAATTACGACTATCTGGAAAGAAATGTTGTTTCGGGCAATAGCGGAGTTGGAATCGTGCTCTCGGGTACGAATGTTACCAGCGGAGTGATCGCCGGCAATATCATTGGATTGACGAGCAATGCAACGGCTGTGTTAGGGAATCAAGCTCAGGGGATCCTGATCGAGTCAGGTGCAACTTCGACTCGCATTGGAACCAATGGAGATGGTTACTCAGACGTTGCCGAGCGTAATTACATCTCTGGAAATGCAGCTGGTGGGATCTGGATCAAGGATAGCGGTACCCAATCGCACGTGATCGCTGGCAACTACATCGGCACGGATCAATGGGGGCAGCTCGACCGGGGAAATACTGGTTTTGGAGTTCAGGTAAGCCTCGGTGCTACGAGCTCGATCATTGGAACCAATGGGACCAACGACGGGTTTAATGCGAACGAAGCGAACGTGATCTCAGGCAATTCCTCATCGGGTGTTGTGATTACAGGAGTTGCCACCAATAGCAATGCGATCGCGGGCAATTATATCGGGCTTAGAGCAGGCGGACGATTGGCTCTTGGCAATGACTTATCCGGGATCATGGTCAGTTCAGGTGCGATGTTCAATCGAATCGGAACCGATGGCAATGGAATTTATGACACTCTTGAACGCAACGTCATTTCTGGTAACAACTCCAGTGGGGTTGAGATCAATGGTGTTGGGACCTCCGAGAACAATGTTGCTGGGAATTTTATCGGTACCGATTCGACCGGTTTGTTGGATCGGGGTAATAACGCTCACGGGGTTCACATTACCAACTCTCAAGGCGTTTCCGTAAGCGGAAACATTATTTCTGGTAACAATGGGCATGGTGTGTTATCCCAGGATGATTCTGGAACGATCCTTCAAAGCAATTATGTCGGGTTGGATGTGACAGGAAACAATCCTCTCGGTAACTCCTCGCGAGGTATATTCCTCGAGCGAACGAGCAATGCGACTGTTGGCGGCAACGCGACCGGATCGGGTAATACAATAGCAGCTAATCTGGGTGTTGGACTGTTTGTTGATGGAGGATCCAACAATTGGATTGCGGGCAACCTGATCGGAACCAATGCCTCTGGAAATTCAGCCCGTCCGAATCTTGTCGGCATCCAACTCAGTAACGGGGCTAGCTACAATCGAATCGGATCTAATGGCGATGGAACACTGGATCTGAACGAAAGAAATATCATCTCTGGCAATCGGGAAAACGGCGTCGTCATTACCGGAGGGACTTCCGTTGGAAATTCTATCGCAGGGAACCGAATCGGCACGGATATCTCGGGAACCAATGCGTTGGCAAACGAATTGAGCGGTATCTACAACGCTGGTTCCTTAACGCAAATCGGCTCCAATAGACACGATTACGATTACTCCGGGACAGCGCTTCGAAATCTCGTCTCTGGAAATCTCCAATCCGGGATCGTCTCGGTCGGTAATGCATCTAGCTACGATGAGACTTATAGCGTCTGGATAACCCATAACGACATTGGGCTCAACGCAATCGGCAATGGGTTGCTACCCAACGGACAGAACGGAGTGAGGATTATTGATGGTTCGATTGCCCAAGTCCGTAGCAATGTTATTTCAGGAAATAACTCGGCTGGATTGTTTGGTGCAAATCTCACCACTCGAATCATGGCTACCGGCAATCGCATCGGAACCGACTCGAATGGGATGATCGATTACGGAAACAACTCCGCAGGTGTTCGGATCGAAAATGTCCCATACGCAAGGCTTGACAGCAACATTATTTCGGGCAATTCGGGCTCGGGTGTAGAAATCATCGGTGCCTCCCATCAATCGTGGCTTTCGGGGAATCGCATCGGAGTCAACGCGACGGGAAGTGAGGCTTTGCCAAACGACCAAAACGGTGTGTTGCTTTCGGGAACCGAATACACACAGATCGGTGCCTTTAATCAGCAAGACGCTATCTATTGGGGCAATACAATCTCAGGTAACAAGGGGTCTGGGATCCAAGCAATCGATTTAGGGATGGCTCCTTTCATCGGTTGGAATGCTGTTGGAACGAACGCAAGCGGTACTCAGGCGATATCGAATCAGAAGTTTGGCATCTTGGCTCAAAACGCGCCTATCAATGCTTTCAGCAATACGGTTTCTGGGAACATTTCCGGTGGTGTTGCGATCGTCGGTAGTAATTCAAGAGACTCCTCATTGCGTGCAAATACCATCGGTCTGAATGCTCTTGGAAATGCTGCGATTGCAAATGGTCAGTTTGGAGTCTACGTCGGTAGCGGACAACTCATCGGTTTGGCTGGTATTTCTGATGCGTGGAGGAATCGGATCGGAGGTTCGACCTCAGGGGATCGAAACATCATTTCGGGCAACAATGGACCTGGCGTTTGGATCGCAGGAACATCGTCCAAAGAAAGCGTTGTCGAAGGTAATTACCTAGGGACAGACCGGTTGGGCCAACTTGCGATTCCCAATACCGTTGGCGTGCTAATCACCGATGGTGCCAATCTCAACATCATCGGAGGCCCTCTAACATCTAGTCGTAATTTGATCAGTGGTAATGCAACCTCTGGAGTAATCCTGAGAGGAGCCTTCACGGTCAACAACATCATCCGAGGCAATTGGATCGGGACCGATTCGACCGGTTCTGTTGCGATTGCCAATCAACATTACGGAATCCAGATCGCCGAAGGTGCCGCTTATGCGAGCATCCTTTCGAACGTCATTTCTGGAAATGCCCTGGGCGGTGTTTTAATCCAGTCAGGTGGATCCAATACGCTTCGAGGCAACTGGATCGGCACTGACTCGACGGGGACCTTGGCCCTAGGGAACGGTCGTTCGGGCAGTCCAAGGTTCGGAGTGAAGATTTCTGAAGGAAATGCGAATCTCGTCGGCGGAATCGAGTCTCTCGATCGCAACGTCATCTCAGGAAACTTCGGTGATGGTCTTGTCCTTGCTGATGGAACCTTTGGTAATAGCGTCCAAGGTAATGCCGTCGGAACCAATTTCAGCGGCGAGATTGTTATTTCAAACACTGCAAACGGAATTCTTCTAGATGGCGATTCAGTAGTGAACAATACCATCGGCGGCGCGGTCGTCGCGGCAGGGAATTTGATTTACAACAACCTTGCAGCAGGATTGAGGCTTCCGGGTTTGACCGCCTCAACTGCATCGCAAAACCTATTTGACCAAAACATCTACCAAGGAAATCTTGGACTGGCCATCGACATTGGCCAAGAAGGGGCTACTACGAATGATGCCAACGACACAGATTCACTGCCAAACGCACCGGGGATCGTGGCTGCATTCCTATCCACTGTCGGTTCGGTCAATTCGCTGGTGGTCCAAGGCTACACGCGGCCCGGACGCACGGTGCAGTTCTATGTGTCTGCTCCAACGGCGAGTGGACGTGGCCAGGGAACCAAGCGAATTGCGAGTTTGACCGAAGGTTCTGCAGACGATACGGAGAATCGCACCGGCAACTTCCCTGGTTTGAATGATCTGGGGTTAGGTTCGGATGAAAATGCTGCTTATTACGAGTTCACGATTCCCTTGGCTAGTCCAGCACCGATTGAGTTTGGAGACTTAATCTCTGCGATCGGAGTCGGTTCGACTTCTGAATTCGGAAATATTCGAGTTGTTGGAGACGTGGCAAGCAATCAACCTCCGCAGATTACTTTACCAAGCGACTCGGTAACGATCGCTGCAGGGGATACTTTGCAACTATCCGGTAGCTTTATCGATACCGATTCAACTCGGTGGACCGCGACGGTCGACTATGGAGATGGTTCAGCCCCAGAGGTCCTTGCGCTGAGCGAGCAGCAGACGTTCACACTGAGCCACCGCTACGATCGAGCGACCGACGGCTCGGTGCCATATCACGTCACTCTGGCAATCGTTGATAATGGGGGCAAGCAATCAACATCAGTGATCAATGTACAAGTCAATAATGTTTCCCCCACCATCAGTGCAAGCAATATCGCTTTTGCATCGAGCGTAAACGAAGGTAGTCAGTTTACAGTTACGGGGACTTTTAGTGACACGAGCCCTACTGAGAGTCATACCGTAAGCATCCAATGGGGTGATGGGACATCATCAACACAGACTATTGAGGCAGGTGTTTATACGTTTGCGCTTTCTCATACTTATGCTGATGATAATCCGACGAATACTGCAAGTGACCCAGCAGCATTGAGGATCACCGTCAGCGATTCCTACAATGCGTCAGCCACAGCTGAAGGGACGTTCGTTACCACGGTGATGAATGTGCAACCGACGAATCTAATTTTGTCGACAAACCTTGCCAATGATCCGCTTTCTGGCAAACCCGTTGTTTTCGAGGGGAACGAGCTGACACTTTCAGGCAACTGGAATGACCCCGGCCTAGGGGATTCCCATCGTGTTGTCATTGATTGGGGGGATGGCTCCTCTCCAATAACGATCGAAAAGCCGAATGAAGCTGGTCAAACGGCCAATCGCTCGTTCAGCGTATCGCACACGTACACGAATAATCCATTTGGACCCACATCGACATATTCGATTTCTGTGTCGGTCGCTGATGACGACGAACCGCTTGTATCGAATTTTGCTGGGTTGGAAATCCAAGTCCAGGATGTTGCACCTAGTCTTACCACCTTGAGTTGGAATCAAGGTACGATTCAGGAAAATAGTGTTGCGGTGCTGAACATAGCATTCACCGACCCTGGAGTCTTGGACACTCACAGGTTGCGAATCGACTGGGGAGATGGAACACTAGCCACCCCAAATATCGAAGAAGTCATCCCCTCGCTTGGCGGCCGGACGGTTCAGATACCCCACAGGTATCTCAACAATCGAGCCAACGATGAGCCGTACAGCGTCTCGGTGGAGATTGTCGAGATCGATCCGGTGAGCGGAAATATCATCATGTCTGGAAATACGCTCAGTACTTCCTTGGTTGTTGCCAACGTTGCCCCTGTCTTGACAACCGTCCCCAAACTCTTTGCCAAGGATGCCAACGGAGTTTGGAATGAGTTGGCAACAGGCGACACGATTTTAGAAGGCACCCAAGTCAAGCTGACCGGTACCTATTCCGACGTAGGCACCCTCGATACCCATTCGGTCCGGATACTATGGTCTAGTTCGGAAAACCTTTCGAGTGACGCATCGGTGAATTCAAAAGATGGAACATTCGAAGCCTATTTCACCTACGCAGACGATTACACGCAGGGCACTTCGATCGATCTGCAGAACTTGCTCGTCTCGCTTATCGATAACGACGGTGCGATTGCTGTGTCCTCAAATTCACTACTGGTTCAGAATGTGGATCCCGATGCGACATTCATTCCGAACTCGAACTCGACTACGACGACCATCTCCTTGCAGTCCAGGGTCGTCGATCCAGGAGTCGAGGTCTTTAGCTACTACTGGCACGCGTGGTTCGGATACCTATGTTTCCAGCTTATTCGTCGGGTCTAATGGTGACGATACCATCGATTTGCAAACGAGAGATTTCGCTTCAGGCGTTTCAAACCTTACGGTTCTGTCGTTTGATGGTTCGGACGTGATCAACGCTAGCGGACTGCCAAGTGGGTACAACGTGATTCTCGATGGTGGAACGGGTCAGGATCGGCTTATCGGAGGCCCAGGGAATGATACGTTCATTCTTCGAGATGGAAATGATATCGCCAATCAAGATGTCAATGGCAATTCCAACACTGACTATGAGCAAGGAGACGACACCTACTTGCTGAGTCCCAATAGTACCCTCACTGTGATCGATCGTTCAGGCGGAAACAATACGCTTGATTTTAGTCGAGCGAACATCGGGACGACGAACGATCCCAAGGGGGTCACGTTCGATCTTTCGCATTTGACCTCGACGAGTTTGACGACTTTTGACGTTGGGGAATTGACCGGAGAAACCAACCGACACTTTGTTAGAGCCCAAGGCAATTTTAACACGCTAGTCGGGAGCAGTTATGGAGACGACATCACTGGCAGAACTGGTTCGAATGTCTTCACCGGTGCCGGTGCAGATGCGATAAAAGTGGCGGTGGGAACGACAGGTGCAACCTTCAATGCGGGAGCCGATGCAGACGTCTTTACGATCGGTGATGGATCGTTTGGCGAGATCAACTTCGAAGGAGACTCCGGCGCCGATGTGTTCAATATCATCGGCGCAAGCACATTTGATCAGATCAATTTCTCAGGGGATTCTGGAGCCGACGTGTTCAATCTCGGTGGAGGTTTTGAAGGCGAGATCATTTTCAGCGGAGGGGCCGATGCCGACGTATTCACCTTTGGAGAAGGCATTGGTGCCGGAACGATTATTTTCTCCGGTGGGGCCGATGCCGATGTCTTTACGATTGGTACTGGCTCGGCGGATTTGATCGATTTCCAAGGTGATAGCGGCGCTGATGTGTTTGACCTCGGAGGTGTCTTAAGTGGTGATATCATCTTCTCCGGGGGTGCCGATGCGGATGTCTTTACGATTGGATTGGGTGGATCGGCAGACGGTATTGACTTCAACGGCGACTCTGGAGCGGACGTTTTCACGCTAGGAGGAGACGCCGGTACGATCATCTTCTCCGGGGGAGCCGATGCGGATGTCTTTACGATTGGTTTGGGTGGCACGGCCGACGGTATTGACTTCAACGGCGACTCTGGAGCGGACGTTTTTACGCTAGGAGGAGACGCCGGTACGATCATCTTCTCCGGGGGTGCCGATGCGGATGTCTTTACGATTGGTTTGGATGGCACGGCCGACAGCATCGACTTCAACGGCGACTCTGGAGCGGATGTTTTCACGCTAGGAGGAGACGCCGGTACGATCATTTTCTCTGGGGGAGCCGATGCGGATGTCTTTACGATTGGTTTGGGTGGATCGGCCGACAGCATCGACTTCAACGGCGACTCTGGAGCGGACGTTTTCACGCTAGGAGGGGATGCGGGAACGATTATCTTCACTGGCGGTGCCGATGCGGATGTGTTTGCGATCACCTCGACAGGTTCGGCTGACGATATCAATTTCGCGGGGGACAGTGGTGCGGATGTGTTCCAACTCGGTGGCACGCTAGGTGGCGATATCATCTTCACTGGCGGTGCCGATGCCGATGTGTTTGTCATCACCTCGACAGGTTCGGCTGACGACATCAACTTCGAGGGCGATAGTGGTGCGGATGTGTTCCAACTCGGTGGAACCGTCGGTGGGGATATCATCTTCACAGGAGGTGCTGATGCCGATGTGTTTGTGATCACGGAAACCGGAGCTGGCGATGCAATCGATTTCCGAGGAGATGCCGGAGACGACACGTTGAGCGTTTTAGGCGCAGTCAACTCGATGAGTTTCACAGGGGGTGAGGGTTCCGATCGTTTTAGAAACAACCGATCGAATTTGTCCTCCCTGGTGTTCTATGGATTTGAGAATCCATCGAATCCTCGAGGCGGTAGCGAGCTCAACGACGGGGAAGATGTTTTGTACAACTATGGATCAAATATTGGATCCGTAGCGGTACTAGGTGGACAGGGCAAGGATGTTTTCTACAGTTTGGGTAACCTTATCGATACGGTGAGTTTCGAGGGGGGGGCCGATGCCGATGTGTTCATTCTGACCGGTACCGATATCGACACGATCAACTTCGGTGGCGGAGCCGACGCGGATGTATTTGATCTCTCTGGGGTTGACATCGGTTCGATCGATTTTCGTGGTGATTCGTCCGACGAAGGTGCAGGCAACGATGTCTTTATCAATCGGTCGAGTGGCAAATCGGACTCCAACGGACTCTGGATATCCACCATCTCGTTCACTGCAGGCGGAGGTATGGATACGTTCCGAAACGATTCTTCCGAATGGAAGGAGATTTTCTTTCAGGGAGGCGATGGAGCGGATCGGTTTCAGAACAACGCCCAAGGCATCGAGACGATTGTATTCGATGCCGGCCAAGCCGATGACTACTTTGAGAACAATGCAGACAACCTCTCAGGGATTGTTTTCTTGGGAGGATCGGGGAACGACGTCTATGTTAATCGCGGGGAAAATGTTTCGGATTTGATCTTCTTTGGAGATGCGGGCGACGACCAATTTTTCAACTACGGAGCCGATGCACAAGGGATTTGGTTTCTCGAGCAGTCGGGGACTAACCGATTGGTCAATCGAGCAGATCGCACACATGGGGTTGTATTCCAAGGGGGTGCGCAGAGCGATACCCTCATCAATTCCGGGGCGGCAGTATCTGGAATCAAGTTGATTGGAAACGCGGGCGAGGACCGATTCCTCAACGATACGACTGGGGTTGGTGCAAGCGATCTATGGGTTGAATCGACAGGGGCAATTCCTGATCCGGGGCACCCTGATTCGTTCACTTGGCCAACGATCGTATCGCCGTTGATAGCATTGCCATCGATCCCTAGTCCAACGGTCGACGATGGGGCGGATTGGGTATTCAATCGCGCGGCGAGTGTGCAGTCCTTGGTTTTCCACGGAGACACCGGTGACGACTACTTCCAAAACTCAGGTGGGGGGCTTACGGACTCCGAGTTCCATGGCGGTTCAGGGAATGATACGGTTCTGAACACTAGCGGCGGGACAACATTGAGCAGTTTTGTCTTTTATGGATCCACCGGCAATGATGCGATGCAAAACGACGCTGCCAATGCGCAGGATTTGATGTTCTTTGGAAACGAAGGCAATGATTCTCTGTATCAAAACGGCATCGATTTCGAAGCGATCACTTTCGATGCGGGAGACGGAACGGATATCCTGGTCAACTGGGGTGCGGGTGGATCTGTTTTGCGAATGATCGCAGGATCAGGAGATGATCGCTTCCAAAACAACGCCAATCGAGTTGGGCTTGTGTATTTTGATGCAGGCCTCGGAGGTGATGCGTTGCAAAACAACGGGGATGAAATACAAAGGATTGAAATGCTTGGCGATGCCGGCAACGACGCATTGCTCAATAGTGGGAATTTGGTTTCCTATATTCTATTTAACGGTGGAGTTGGCGACGATTCTCTGGTCAATAGTGGTAGTGGTATTGGTGGTAGTGCCTTGAGTGGAACACCGGAGACCGGGATACGCTTCGATGCTGGTGATGGAGCGAATGTCTTGAGGACTCAAGGTGTCAATCTCTCGACGCTAGTGTTTCAAGGTGGATTGAATTCCGATTCACTCGTTTACAATACCACCGCGGGAGGATCAATCGACTATTCCGGATTAGGAGGCCAAGATGGATTCGTATTCCGTGGGAGTGCGGATCATATTTCAGTGGATCTCGGTGATGGCCAAGACAGTTTGGTCTTTTCGGGAACTGTGGAGTCTTCTGTTGCCGCGACACCAACGGTTCTTATCGATGGTGGAGCAGGCGATGATACCTACCAATTCCTAGGGACACCTCTGGGGTATTTGCAACTGACTGAACTTTATTCAGGAGTTGCGGACACGAGTCGCGATATGCTCGATTTCAGTGCTTATCTTGGTGGTCTTATCTCGATCGATTTGGCAAGTGCCACTAAGCAGTCCTTGGGAAGCGGTTTTTGGTTGCAACTTCCCGTCGACTCGCTGATGGGTATCGAGGATGTGAGGGGATCGCAAGCTGGGGATACGATTTTGGGCAATGATCGACCGAACGTGCTCATGGGGGCGAGGTATCTATCCAGTACCCCAGGCGATGCGTTGGCGCGGAACCGAGAGAGCCAGTGGGTGCTTTTGGATTTCGATACCAAGACTGATTCCCAGGAGTATGTCTACACCGATTCGGATCGTGAATCAGTGATCGAAGGGCTTAGGCGGATCTACTACGGTTACAATCCAGACGGCACGATCCGTCAGTACAGTGATCCGGGGCGTTGGTTCAATGTCCGATTCACCACGGATATCGGTCAGATTCCGAAGGATGCTAGCAACAACGCGGTTGACCATGTTGTGATTGGTTTCAACAACACGCCTCCTGAGGGGACTCCGGGTGGATCTTCCAGTGAGATCGATGTTGGGAACACGGGGTTCAGTGGCGAGGCATGGGTTCAGGTCCACGGTTTGCTAGGAGGCACAGCACTTGCTCCGCAGTTGTCGGTTAGTGGCAATGAGATCAGTGGCGACTTTATGAGTCCACCTTCCGATGGAGCATTGACCTACGGACAGCGAAATCCGGACAATACCGTGCCAAACTTCTTGGCATTATCGGTCAAGATCGCTGCTCACGAATTGGCTCACTTGATGGGGCTTCGGCATTACGATGCTTTTGGACCGATTGGTTCGGGAGTTCACACCCCACCGGGCAATAGTGCATTTAACCCTGCTTACCCGGGCGTTTCCGAAGCATTCGAAACATTCTCTCACCTGATCAGTTCACCGGCCTCGGTCGGTAGCGATCGCAAGAACGACATCGGCAATCTATTTTTCGGTGAGCGTGAGGCGATCAAGCTCTCATACGTCATGAGCGACCCTGCAAGTACCCGTTCCAGCGAGTCCTTAACGCCGGTGGATCGACAAAATGGTCTATCTCAGAGTTTGTCGTGGAAGCCGCTTACGGTTCCGAATACCATTCAAAGCGGGCAGAATTCCAATGCTAATTTATATGCGGAAATCCTAAGTGTTACCGGTCAAATCCAGCTCGATCCGGTCACCGGATCGAGCGAGGACGATCGTTATTCCTTTACAGGGCGGTCGGGGGATATCGTTACAATCGAGGTTTCCTCGCGAGCCCTTAAACGGTTCTCCAATATGGGCTCAAACGCGTCGCTCACTCCCGATGGCTACATAGATTCGCGGCTATCGCTTTTAGGATCCAACGGAGAGTTGGTCGGTTATTACGACAGCGTTGCCTTCAATGACGATGAATTCGAATCTTCAGATTCGATTTTGATCGATGTGGTACTGCCGTCGGATGGAAACTATACCATCGTCGTGGACTCGTTTACTCGAGGTGTTCAGCCGTCGGATCCAGATCCAACCACCCTATCGGAGCTTGGCCGCAAACTTTACAACGACATTATCAATGACACCGACGTCGGAAACTACGAATTATTCGTTTATCGATTCGCTAGGGAAAATGCGAGAGATGTCCGAAATACGCTCGTAGGTCGTGGAGGTGCCGATACGTACATCGGAACAGCCGATGAAAACTACGCAATGTCTTTCCCCTCCGGCGCGATTCCAAATGCCGCATCGACAACGGAGTCCGCTGGATTGACCGTGACGATTCCATTCAATGACACCGTCGGTACAGCGTGGACAGCCACGATGGATTATAACAACGATGGCGTTGTCGATGAAACGTTGACGAATTTCACTCCGGGTACTGGGCTCGTGATCTCTCATGTGTACAGTGACAATGGGACTAATAGCTTGTCCTTTGTGATCAGCAATGAGGATGGTTCGACGCTAAGCGGTCAATTCCCGGTGACTATTTCGAATTCACAGCCGACATCTACGTTTAATACACAGGACGCGGTCGAAGGATCAACAGCCAAGTTAATCGCGATAGGAGCCGATTCTACGGGTGATGTTGCCGCGGGATTGCGCTACTACATCGGCACGAGTTTCCTGCTTCGAAACGCTGCCACTTATGCCACATCATCGCCAAACAACACGTATCAAGAATCCTTTAGCGACAGCATCACACGAGAATTATACGTTCGGGTCATGGACAAGGACGGTGGCTACACCGACTATACCAAGACACTAGTAATTGAGAACGTCGCTCCAACGGCTACGATCTCTAATTCCGGCCCCGTTGCAGAAGGTACACCGGTCCTGGTGGAACTCAGCAGTGTTATCGACCCATCCTCGGTGGATACGGTAGCTGGTTTCAGATACTCCTTTGCTCGCAGCATGAGCCAATTGGCTATCTCTGGCGCTGATAACTCCACGACTGCAATACCAAGCAAGTCGTTCGTCTTTGATGAAGATAGCCAAAGTCCGAATGCACCGTGCATTGTGTATGCACGTGTCTTTGACAAAGACAACGGTTATTCGACCTATCAAACTACGATTTCGGTAACCAATGCAAATCCGACGGCCTCTATTGTGTCGATTACTACGCCAGCGATTGTCGACCAATCTGTTATGGTAAGTGTCGACGGAAGCGATCCTGCGGGGGCTAATGACCCGTTGACTTATTTAATTGAAGTTCTTCGGGACGGTAGTGTCGTAGCAAGTAGCAATTCGGCAAGCAAAGCACTTGGTTTTACACCAACGCAAATTGGGGCTTACACGGCTCGCGTGACGGCCTACGATGATGATGGTGGGGTTTCGGCGGTAGATACTCAAGACTTCCAGGTCAGAGATCCGCTAACGCTGGTTGTCAATGGACCTGCTGATGGCTACGTGGGAGTTGCTGGACAGCTTCGCGATTTTTCGTTGCTGGCTACATCCCCGGGTTCCTCAGGGCTTTTCAATTACAGCATCGATTGGAAAGATGGTAGCGGAATAGAACCTCTTAGCGGTGTTGGAAGTAGCTATACGGTTACGCATCGGTATCTGACTGTCGGCAATTTTGCACCTGTCTTTACCGTGACGGATTCACTTGGAAGAACGACAAGTATTACGCTGACGAGTTTCACCATAGGACTGGTTGAGAATCAAGGCTCGTTTGTTGCGATCGCTGGAGTTGATAGCGGTAGTCAAAGCGATACGGTCAGTATTGAGGCATTAAACAGCACGGGACAATTCCGAGCGACGATCAACACTGGGACTCCCTTCGACTTCAGCGCAACGGGTGTAATACGAATTTTTAGCGATGGAAATTCCGATCAACTGAACGTCTTCGGTACAGCAGCAGCCGACCTGTTTGTGGTGGATGCTAATTCCATTGCCCTCAATACAACTTGGTCGGTTCAAATGCCAAGTGCCTCATCTCGCCGGCTTTCGGGATTGGACGGAAACGACAATTTTAGAGTCGATCAATCCGTTGCGATCAACTTGGAAGGTGGTAACGGTTCAGACACGATTGAGTCGACTGGAGGAATCTCGACCAACACTTGGACCATCAATGGTTTGAACTCTGGAAGCTTGAGGGTTGGAACAGAAACCATAGACCGGATCGTATTTGCTTCAACGGAAAGTTTGCTGGGTCGGGATGGTCAGACCGATGTGTACTTAATCTCAGGTGGATCTCTCTCTGGTTCGATCAACGCTCGTGGGACGAGCGATCAAGACCAGTTGCGTTACACATCGGGCGCAGGTTTCGTCAACTTGGCCAACCGTCAAACATCTTCTGTCCTCGGAGGATTTCTTGGAATTGAGTCCTTTTCGTCGAATGCTGGAAGGTTTGATGGGCCTGGACTCGATACCCAGTGGACGCTCTCGGGCAATCAAACAGGAAGCCTCTCGTATCTTGAATCGGGAGTTTCACGCACGATTGTGTTCAGTGGATTTGGGACGCTTTATGGAGGGGCGATGTCAGACCGATTTGTAGTCAGCTCATCGGGGCAGTCGCTTGGAATTTTTGGCGGTGGCGGTATTGATACCTTGGTAGGACCCTCCAACGGTGCGACCTGGGATCTTTCTGGAGCAGACGCGGGAAATCTAATGGGAACCAATCCGTTCTCGCAATTCGAAAACCTGCAGGGTTCCGATGGAGTGGATCGGTTCGTAGTGCGTCAGGCAGCGAATATTTCGGGCCGTATCGATGCAGGATTAGGAGCGAACATTCTCGATTACTCCCTCTCAACATCTGCGGTAGTAGTCGATCTTAGAACGGAAATCGGCAGTGCTACACGTATCGGCAGCGTTTTGGATCGCTTCACCGCGGTCGTTGGTGGAACCGCAGCCGATACGCTTCGGGCAAGTAATACTCGGGGCATGTTGGTGATGGGCACTGGAGGCAATGATCTGCTCTACGGTGGAAATCAACGCGATGTCCTCGTTGGGGGACTTGGGCTAGATCGACTTGAGGGTGGTAGCGGCGAAGACATTGTCATTGGTGGTCGAACGACTTTTGACACCAATTTGACAGCGATGGTAGGAGTCCTCAGTGAATGGACAAGGACAGGATCGGGAACCAGTCTTGAAGAACGCTACAACAACCTCTCGAACGTAAATCCCTCGGCCAGCCGCCTCAATGGCACTTTCTTCTTGCGAGGGCTAGAGTTCACGACAGGGCGTACGCTCAACGACGACAATGCGGTCGACCGGTTGTTTGGCCAAGCCGACACCGATTGGTTTATTGGTGGCACGGTGGCCAATGACTTTGCGACAACCGATTACACTGCGGATCAGAAGAAGAGCACAGCCTTCGTTAATGTTATTTAAGGGCTCTTGTTCGTAAGCTTTTTTCATCAGATGAGGAATGTTTCACGAAGATCAAAGACTGCTACATTGGATGCAACCCCACCAAAGCAGTCATGGCAAATATTTGCATTCTATACCTCGAAATGTCACGGCACATAGTAATGCGATTGAGGTTGGAGTAGACTTTCGTACGGAGTGATTCAACTCGTAACACCCTCCCACCGTCAACAACCAATGCATAAAAATCCAAACAACTGCTGGATAGTTGCCAGCTTTGCACTTCTTATCGCGAGTTTTCCCGTTCAAGGGTTCGCTGGAGAACCGATTGAACTTGAACGCGGAGTCGCTCCGCACAATCCGCAGCAACCTCAGGTGGCCGTCGGCGTGCAAGGAACGATTCACGTTGTCTATGGCATGGGAGGGCTCGTGAGATACCGTCGATCGGATGATGGTGGGAAGAGTTACAGCAATGCAGTCGATTTGCCGTCGGCTCAGGAGATGTCGCTCGGTATGCGGCGTGGGCCCCGTATCGCGGTTTCGGAAAAATCGATATGCGTCACGGTCATTGGCGGTAAGCAAGGCAAAGGGCGAGACGGGGACCTTTTGGCGATGCGTTCAACGGATAACGGCAAGACTTGGACTGCTCCAGTGCCCGTCAACGATACTGCCGATTCAGCGAGAGAAGGATTGCATGCGATGTGTGCCGGTCCAAATGGTGAACTGTGTTGCATCTGGCTTGATCTGCGAAACCGCAAGACGGAAGTGATGGCAAGCGTTTCCAAAGACGGCGGTGGCTCTTGGAGCAAAAATGTTCTCGTTTATAGATCGCCCACCGGAAGCGTCTGCGAATGCTGTCATCCAAGCGTCGCCATGGACAGTCTTGGTCGAATCCACGCTCAGTGGCGTAATTCCCTTCGCGGGAACCGTGACATCTATGTAGCATCGTCCACCGACGGTGGAAGTACATTCGGTGAGGCAACGAAAGTTGGATTCGGAACTTGGCCGCTCAATGCATGCCCGATGGACGGAGGAGCGATTGCAGTGGGTGGCAATAACACACTCGCATCTGCATGGCGCCGTGACAAAATGGTTTTTCTAACGATTGAAGGCGAAAATGAAGAGCGGAATCTTGGCGTAGGCGAGCAACCTTGGATTGCCGCGACCGAGGCTGGGCCATTTGTCGTTTGGCTCAAGAGGCGAGGTGACATTGCGTACCTTCTAATGCCGGAGAGCACATCACCGATTGAGTTAGTAAAGCACGGGTTCGATCCGGTCATTGCGGCAGCTCCAAAAGGTCGCGGACCAGTCGTGGCCGCTTGGGAAACTCGAGATGGCCAGAATTACTCGGTGCACTGTCAGGTTGTTGCAAACTAATACCAAGGCACGCCCCGTAAGTTAAGTGCATCGGTTCGATTCGGTCGGCATTAGGCATTAGGCATTAGGCGAACAGCCCAAGAGCAAAGTGGTTTGGCTGTTCCCCATTAGCGTTTATCAGTGTCTATAAGCGGTTGAATTGTTAACTAGAAACCTTGCTGGAATACCTTCTGGGAGAAGTAGTACAAATTGTTTCGCCAATGCGTTGCATCATGCCCATGGGAGTCAACATTCCAAATATGAGGTACATTCTTTTCTTTCAAATATCTTTGCATTCGCTGACTCACACGGATCAGTCCGTCTTTATTGCCGCAAGATAACCAAAGCAGTTTGAGTTGATCCTTTGCTGCTTGCGCATCGGGGATCAATTCCTCGGGGGCTTTCGTGTTAGGAGCAGAAGAAAAGCCTCCGATCCAGGCGAATCTATCTAAATGGGTCAATCCGAAATTCAGCGATTGTCCGCCGCCCATCGATAGACCTGCCAAAGCCCGGTGCTCTCGATCGGCTAGGACAGAGTAACGAGACTCGATCGCGGGAATCACATCATCGAGTAGATCCTTTTCGAAAACAGCAAAGGCTGGTGCAGAGGCCATCACATTACCTTCTGCTCGATCGTTTTTTTGAGCCCGTCCGTTAGGCATAACGACAATCATTGGAATCGCTTTGCCATCGGCAATGAGGTTGTCAAATAGCATGTCAGGAGTTGCGAATCGTTGCCACTCGGTTTCATCCCCCCCGATACCGTGAAGCAGATAGAGGACTGGATATTTTCGGTCCTTGGAGTAGCCAGGTGGCGTATACACATTCATTTTTCGGGTGGTTCCGACGGTCTTGGACTCGTACTCGATCATCTCGAGTTTGCCATGCTCGATGCCATCTCGTCGGTCGGTGATGCTCTTTGGAGGATCATCAAAGATTTGTTTGTCGTCAGGCCCAAGTTCGATTGGGCCGCCGAAACCTCGCGGTGCCTGCGGTCGTCGCTCGGGTGTTTGATTGGCCCCGTTTTCTTGCGCCCAAAGATTGCAGAGTTGTAAGGACAATAACAAAGAGAGACCAAGAAGGGATCGCATCAAAAATGCCTTGGATTTGAAAACTAGACCAGTCATCGGTGGTTGCTGCGTGACTTGCTAGTCTAGCGAGTAAGCGAACCTATTACAACGAATCTGAAACCAGCATTAGCCTATCGAAGCGAACAGATTGGATGATTCATCGGCATGGTTTTATCAATGGGCCAGTTACTTGGGCTGGTTATCATCCACCGAGGCTAGGAACTGTTCGATCAGGCCCTCGGGAGCTTTGACGATGTGTTCGGGCCCTGGGAATATTCCGTTTTTGACATCTTCAATGTAGTCCCGAAAACCTCCAATTCGCTCTTCTTGAAGTGCTTGCTCCAACTTGAAAAGGTTTCGGTATTGTTTGGTGTGTCGTGGGAAAGGCGGAGCGTGATTGCCTAAGATATCTTCGGCGAACATGAATTGAATGTCACCGCCACTACCAGCACCGATCGACGAGGTCACCAATCGCGTGCGACTTGAGATTTGCGCAAGGAGTTCTGCCGGTACGACTTCGACTTCGACAGCCCAAGCACCTGCGTCCTCGAAAGCACGGATTTGTCGGAAGATCCATAGGGCCTCGTCGAGAGTTTTTCCAACGGCTTTGAGTCCACCTGTCCAGGTGGACAATCGTGGCACGAGTCCCGCGTGGGCTTCGACAGGGATCCCTACACTTGAAACAGCTTGTATGAATTCCGGGCCCCATTGGCACATGATTCCATCGGCCCCAATTTCCATGGCGTCGTATCCGGCGCGAACCGCTTCTGCCGGCGTAGCAATCTTGGTCAACCCGATGCAAAACGTCATGAACGTATGAGGAGCTGCTTTTCGTATCGCGATGGCAGAGGCCGGGTTACTTGGATCAAATTTGACTTTCATCAGATCGATACCTGCTTGTTCGGCGGCTGCCGCTTCGCTGGTCGTAAAGGGCATAGTCTCTGTCAGAACCCTTTTTCCCTTTAGGTCTTGCAGGTGCTTAACGGTGTAGTTTCGCGTAGCGTAAGAGCCACCGAGCGTCATCGTTCGATGCAAACCTCGCTTGTGGGCGTCTTTAGGTGGCAGTGGGTTCGAAGGTGTTCCGTCTGGATTCATCGTATTGTTTGTGCGTTTGAGAACATCGGGGCATTTCGTAGATCCTGACGAAGAAAAGTTGTATCATTTTTGTCGGAATGTGAAATGGACTAGTCTCGGAGGTGTCTTTTTCATGCCGACTCGGCTTTGCCGCTTGGTCAACCAACAAATGCCCCAATGCAAAAGATTAGCTGGATCATCGTGCCCAGGATCACAGAATCACAACTCGAGCGACTCGTCATTGATCTCGGAGCCTCGCTACCCAATTTCCAAAGGAACCTGAAACAAAAGGGGCTGGATGTGGATAGAATAGTCGAAAGACTGCATGAAGTTGTTTCGCTTAACAAGACGGCCAGATGGGCATCACCAGACTCTACACCCTTTGTATCGCATGGCTCTTAGCCGCTTGTTCCTGCGCCCAAGAGCCTGCCGAGCAAGGATCGGATCCTGCAAACGGGCCAGCAAGGCAACTAATCTCCAAATACTGCTCCGATTGCCACTCGGAGAGCTCTAAAGAAGCTGGCCTGGATATCGATGCGATGCTCTCGCATTCGCCCTTCGATGGGACTTTGGTGTTCGAAAGAATCATCACTCATCAAATGCCTCCATCAGATGCCGAGCAACCCACAGCCTCCGAACGGCAAACGATTTTGGACTGGCTTGCAATTCACTCGAAACAACGTCCCACAGGTTCCTACCGACGTTTGAGTCGACATGAGTTCGTACAGAGCCTCAACGATCTGCTCGGAGTCCGAATCGAACTTGCAGACCAGATCCCCGAGGATCGCGGCACAAATCTGTTTGACACAGACAGGCGAATCATGCTCTCGAAGGAGCAGCTCGGGTCCTACTTCAACACTGCGGAACAACTACTCGAATTCGCACTGCCGAGAGCTGGATTCCCCCAAGAGCAACTGTGGACCACAAGCACCATTAAAGACAGTCACGAAACTTACAATATCTACGCTCGTGATTACAAGAAAGGATTGCTCTACTCCTGGACTCGTGCAAATAACGGGAATAGCTATTCGTATTTCTACGATAACTTTGAACCTCCCACCGCCGCTTGGTACGAACTGACCTTCGATGCGGCCAAAGTTGGTGACTTCGATGGGGATGTGAGCATCTTGGTCTATGCAGGAAAATACTATTACGCCGACGACCGTCCTCAACCCCAACGCCTTTTAGGTGCCCTGTCGGTCGGCAATACAGAGGTTCAGTCTTTCAAACTCGAAGGCTGGCTCTACCCTGGCGAGAATGTTTCGGTTCACTGCTATTCTAGGCACACTTGGCGGCAACAAGGGGGCAATCAAGGAGCCTATATCGAACGACTGAGTGTCCGTGGGCCATTGCTTGAAAGCTGGCCTCCGAAATCCATAGGTCAGAACTTCGACGGACTTCCGATTCAATTCCCACCCCGCGACACCAAAATCGTTGCATCGGGACCAACGGCTTTGGAGCAGATCGGAGCAGCGGTTTCGGTTAGCAGTTTTCAAATCGGCATGGAAATGGAAAAGATGCTCGATCGATCGAGCAAAACCTTTTGGCACACTCGGTTTACGCCCGATGTTGCCAAGCCTCCTCACTACTTGGTGATCGCAAACCCCAATCGCCGAGCCCTGGCGGGTTTATCGTACTCGACATGGACCGGAGGGAATGGAAACGGACAAGTCAAGGCTTATGAGGTCTCTGTATCCCAGGACGGTAAGCAGTGGAGCGAGCCGATCGTCCAAGGCACCTTAGAGGTCATGCATGCGGCTGAACAAGAGATCCGATTTCCGCAAACAGTTCACGAGCCATATATTCGGTTTCTTGTCACCGATTCTGTCATGCTCGATGGCAAATCGCTTGCGTCGATTGGCGGTCTGGATGTGATCCTCGAAACTTCTGAAGTCCAACCCAGTCTCACCGAAGCGCCTTTAAAAATTACTGTCGATTCGAATTCCGATCGCGATTTAAAGCTGGTTATCCGGCGATTTGCCGAGCGAGCTTTTTCATCGGAACTGTCCGATCAAGAGCTGGAACCCTACTATCGCGTCGGCTTGGATACTTGGCAAGATCGCCCCGATTTCATCGACGCTTGTCGCGCTGCATTCAAAGCGATCGTCTGCTCGCACCGATTTGTGCTTGTACCTGGAGTTCACCGAAATGGATCGTATGCAAGGGCTGCTGATCTTGCGAGATGCCTGTGGCTATCGGTGCCCGACGAGCGACTTTTGGAGCTCGCAAAAGACGACCGAATCGATGCCGATACGATTCGGCTTGAGATCGATCGGATGCTAGGAGATCCACGAGCCAAGCGGATGATCCATTCGTTTTGCGATCAATGGCTGAGCCTGCGAGGTTTCAATAAAGTTTCACCTTCATTGAAGCTGTATCCTGAATACAACGACTTGCTAAATCACTACCTGCCGCTTGAGACCGAGCAGTACATCCACCATTGCTTGACGGAAAACCTGCCTGTCTCAAGGCTGATCGATTCCAATTTCGCGATCTTGAATCAACGGCTTGCTGAGCACTATGGTATCGCTGGAATCGTTGGCCAAGAGTTCCGACCGGTCGTGCTTCCCCAAGGAAGCCCACGAGGTGGACTGCTGACGATGGGAAGTATTCTCAAAGTCACCTCCGACGGATTTCAAACCTCTCCGATCCTCCGGGGCGCATGGGTCTCGAAGAACATCGCCGGCAACACGCTCTCGCCTCCGCCACCGAACATCAAAGCGATTGAACCTAACGCGAATCATGCAACGACGCTCAAGGAGCAGATCCAGGAGCACAAGCAAAACGGGGCCTGCAATGCTTGTCACAAGAGCATCGATCCGTATGGGTTCGCATTAGAGAGCTTTGACGCAACTGGGCAATGGCGCACGAGGTACCGAGCCGAGTTGCCGCACAGGGGAACGTTTTCGTACAGAATCGAAGGTTACTTTCAGGAGGCGTCACAAGTCGATGCATCCGGGGAGATTGCAGGAGTCCCATTTGAGAATGTCGTTGGCTTAAAGAAGGTGCTTTTGTCGAAACACAAAAACATCGCTTACAATCTGGCTAGAAAATTCTTTGAGTATGCAAATGGGTACGAGCCAAGCTTGCAGCAACGAATTGCCCTCTATAGGATGATTCCAGAGAATCCTGAGGATTGCGGATTGAAGGATCTCGTCGCAAGTGTCCTCGTTTATTCTATCTTCGAGAAGACGCCATGACTCACAGCAAACCAACGCAATACCCCAGTCAAAACGAATCGTCTGGAGAGTTGGAAAGGCCAGATCCGATCCGCCGAAGGCTCCTCAAGTTCGGTGTTGCATTGCCGCTAGCGATCGAGTCGCTTGCATTGCGAGGATCGTTGCTGAAGGCTCAGGAGATACCCAAGCCCGCTCCGCGTCGTATCTTGTTCATCTGCAATTCACTCGGATTCCACGCTCCTTACTTCTTCCCAAAGAATCCTTCGGACTTATCGACCGCCGAATACCTACGCGGTCTGCGATTGCTTAACAAGTTGACCGTGTTTGGAAATGTATTTCATCCTGGTATGCAAACGAGTAACCACGACTCTGAGAAATCTTTTTTAACGGGCAAGCCGAATCCCGAGGCCTCGAACTTTGTCAATGGAATCTCCTTGGATCAAGTGCTCGTAAGCACCATGGGCTCTCAAACGCGATTCCCGTTTCTGAGTTTCAGCATCTACAACCGAGGTTGGGGCTGTAGTTGGAACGATCGCGGCGTTGCGATTCCACCGATGCACAACGAGGAAGAGATTTTCGATATGCTCTTTGGGCCTGAAGATCTGCAGGCCAAACGCCAGCAACTGGCCAGCGACACGCTGGTACTAGAAGCCCTCCGCCGAGACCTTGATACACTTGGTAGAGATTCCAGCGGTTCTGAAAAACTTGAGACTTACACCAAGGTAATCCGCGAACTTGAAACACAGTTAGAGCGAGAGAAGTTTTGGTTGAACGCTGAAAAACCCAAGGTGGCCAATTCGCTTAGCACGGATAAAGAATACGAGTTCTCGACCAAGATTCAGAATCTCTTCGAGCTTGCCAAACTTGCCTTTCGTACTGATTCGACACGGATCATCACGTTGTCGATGGACTGGATCTACGGTGCGATCAAGGTGCCCGGAGCGATTGGCGGTTGGCATACGTTATCCCATCACGGGGGAAACCCCGAAGTGCTTTCGAATCTCAGTTGTGTTGAGCGAGATATCATCAAGCACTTCGATCAGTTCCTTTGGGACATTGAGCAAATCCAAGAGCCAGGTGGGAGTTTGTTGGATCATACGACAATTGTTTTTGGGAGCAACTTCGGCAACTCGTCCGATCATACTTGCGATCATTTGCCCATCATCGTTGCGGGTGGAGGCTACCGACACCAATGCTACCGCGCATTCGAGCAGGCCACTCCTCTGTGCAATCTGTACCTGGAGCTACTCCACAAGCACGATGTCGATACGGGCAAGTTTGGAAGCAGCCAAAAGGATATGGGATTACTGTAGTTTGATAGTCATGAAAGTTCATCGCGATCTTGCTCGGGTTGGGCATGAACTGAGACATTCCCTCGATCGTCAACATCCACAAAGATGACATTGGCGTTGCAGCAAACGGGACAATCCTCGACGTACCGCTGATGGACTCCTTCGGTCAAATCCAACGGAATAACGATTTCCTCACCGCACGAATCGCAAATGTAAGTTGCGTCGTCTCCGATAGGTTTGTTTTTTGAATTCGACTCTGGATCGTCCTCTGTCCAAGGTAGTTTTTCGCCTGACGCGGACAATTGACAAGCCCAAAGCATGACCGCAAGCGATTCATCATCGGCAAGTCGATGATCGTGTCCACATTCTATCAGTGTAGCATTCGACGTTCGAGCAAGTTCGACAGAATCCTCGTAGGGGATCACATCATCGGCTCTGCTGTGGAGGATGATCGTGTCGGAGCGAACTTTGGTAGCAAGTCCCCATTTCTTCCAGGCCGGGCACAAAAGAACCAGTTTGCTCTCGGAGCGATCAAGATTCATCGCAAGTGCACCACCGCGAGAGCTACCGACGACCACTTCTGGACGATGCTTATCGAACTCCTCCCGAGCGTGCTCAAGCGCCGCTTGAAAGTCGTCGTCATCGAGTTTCGGGTTCGTTACCTCGATGCCATGGTCTTTCAAGTAGGTCGGCTTGACGCCCCCGGGTAGGCTGTGCCATCCATGAAGAAACAGGATTTTCATGATTCAACCAAGTTCACTGAACACGAATGGCTATTGGAGTTTCACGCGGGGCTTGAGATTGTACACGGTTTTTGCGAAATAGCGCAAGAGACGGGTGTGCGTGATGGTAGCGAACAGCGGCCTAGTAAGGATTGATAAGCGCTCAGGCTTGCAGGGGTTGATTGGGTTTGTTACCGCGCTGATTCGCTTGGATGGTTTGTGGCCCAGCGGGCCGACATACAGGTAGCAAGCGACGCCCCCCCGAAGATGCACTGGCCCCGGAGGAGCGATTGACCACATTGAGAGCGCCAAGGTACGTTCCGCGGTCGGTCTTTGTTGGCGACTGTACTTGGGTAATTGAGATCGCGAACCATGGAAGGGAAGAGGACCGCGCAACGTACCTTGGAGCGATTGACCACGTTGAGAGCGCCAAGGTACGTTCCGCGGTCGGTCTTTGTTGGCAACTGTACTTGGGTAATGGATGTGGTTGATGCTATTTGCGGTTACTTGAGCTCGTTACCCGACCGCTGCACGTACCCTACGACCTGAGACAACTCCGCGTGACGCGCTAGCCCTGATTTTTCATCCCACTGCCATAGGCCATTTCCGCTAAAACTTCGATTGGCGGCAAAATCGCGAAAACCCATGTTTTCATTGGACTTACGTCGTGTGACTCACTTGGGGGTGAGTCACGCGATTTAGAGCCTTTTGGCGGTTTAGAGCCCATTTGGACCGAAAATCGGCCACGGGTGAGTCACGCGTTGGGACGATTGATTCGAACCGCTAGCTCGCAATCCCTTTGACTTTATTGGGTAAAAACGCAAAGACCCGCTGGGATGAGCCAGCGGGTCTTGAGCTCTATGGTCACGTTGCGGTGACCGACTCGATGGAGGCGGCGTCCTAAACTCGCAACCTTGCTCTGTTTTGGGAGCGATGGCCGAGCTTTCCATTTGGTGATCACTCATTGGTAGTGCTGTAATCGTCTAAGTGGCCGATATTTCTAGCCTTGTGCCGTCCAATCCTTAGAGAGGAAAAAATGATCATCAGTGTAAACATTCCCGATGGAACAGAGCAGATACTTGCAAAGCAAGCTGCATTACGCGGCCAGTCTGTTGAATCCTATGCGGCTGAGTTGATTCGTAACGGTGTCATCGGTAGCCGATCATTTGCTGAAATATTGGCTCCGTTCCGTGAGCAAATCGCTGGAACCCAAATCACTGACGCTGAGCTCGAAAACGCCTTCGAAGACGCCAGAAACGAAGTACACGCGGTCAATCAAGGGCAAGAGTAATTGGGGAGGCCAAGCCTTCAACTTAAGTTTCCATCGCTGACAACCGCTCTGGTCACGGACTTCATTGAGCGAATCAAATTATGCTCAACTTATTCGGCCAATGTTCCAAGTGTCTTTCCACTCGATCGTGACCCCAAGGATGCCAAGTATATTGACCTTGCATTTGGAGCAAAGGCGGACTTTCTAGTGACCCGCGACAATGACATCCTGGGACTTCGAGATTCTAAAGAGTTGAAAGAGGCTTTTAACGAGCTCGACTGGAAATTTAAGATCGTCGGTCCCCTCGAGATGCTTTCTTTCGGGTCCATCCGGCATTATCGTGGGTCGAGATCTAGTCCGCCGCAGTAAAACAACACTGCGGTTTTGAAGTTTTCGATGTTGCGATAGCCTCCTGCTCGTCGTTTTATCGACATGATCTTACTGTTGATCCCGTCGGCCACCGCATTGGTGATCCCATGTGTACAGTAGGTCACAATGTTATCGATTCGCTCCTTCAAACTCCGCGCTAGTTTTTTCATCGGCGCCATCTTGGTACGAATGACTCGCTGATACCAATCTCTGAAGTAGCTCTTTGAGTCATCAGTAGGACTTCGATAGCAAACCGCTCAAACATGACCGTGAATCGACTGTGCGGCAGAGCCCACGGTACAGTCACGGTCTTGACTCCATGCTCTGGACAGTCCACTCGGGGAACACGGCCAATGAGGATTGTCTTGTATTGGCACGAGTCCAGATG
>JAJTFC010000068.1 GCA_021298315.1 Planctomycetaceae bacterium | reverse complement strand
CTCAAACCTCTTGAAGACCAGATCGTCTCGCTGACTCTCGGCTACCTTCCTCGCCTGACAACCCCCATCCGTACTGGCGTCCACCCCGATACGGCTTTCGCACTCGGCCAAATCCTTGATTATGCCCGCACAGTAGGAAACCAAGATCTCCAGCAGGCTATCGAGAAACGAGCCCATGAGTATTACCTCGGCGACCGAAACTATGCATCCGACTACGAACCCTCTGGAGAGGACTTTTTTTCCGCATCGCTCAATGAAGCCGATTTGATGCGACGAATTCTCTCGACCGAAAAGTTCGCCGATTGGCTCGAGCGATTCTTGGTACCCACGGAAGACGCTTCGCACGCGAAACTTCTAACACCAGTCGTTGTCTCAGATGTCACCGATGGCAAACTGGTTCACCTCGCAGGCCTGAACCTGTCGAGAGCTTGGACCCTTGATGCGATCTCGGAGGCTCTGCCCAGGGAAGCCCAGTGGAAGGCCCCCTTTGCTCGATCGGCACAAGCCCACCTCGATGCCGGATTGGCTTACGTCTTTAGCGGCCACTACGAAGGTGAACACTGGCTGGGAACCTTCGCCGTCTATGCAATCACCGCTGTGGGGCGATAAGTTTTATGCAACCGAGTTCGCCTAGCACGGATCTAGTGTTGCTCATTGCGACTGCAGGCCCAATCCGCGTCGACTCGGAGCTCATCGATCAGGCCTGCAAGATCTTCCGCACGCGACTTGGAGTCGATGCGATGCTCACACCAGCACTCGAAGAAAATCTGCAATTGATACCTTCGCTTGCTTGTGATCATCAACGCGTAGTGATTTTGCCTTGCGGCTTTGAATCGATACCCCTCGATCAAATCCGCAGTGCTTGGTGGTTTGGCCAATTGCCCAACTCCAGCACGATCTTTCTTGCAGAACCTTGGACTCCCAAGGAGGTCGGTCAGTGGATTGGTAATCGCGCAAGATCCAATGCAGAGCATACAAAAAAGGCCGATTGGATATTGCCAGCTCAAGATCCAGCTAGCAATGCTCCATGGTGCGAGCGGCAAATCGAAACGCTCGCTCTAGTTGCCTTTTGGTCGAACCGAATTTGCCCTTGTTCCACTGTGTGTGCCGAGGCTTCTGAGCACCCCGAGAGCGAGACTCTTACAAGCCTATCGTCAACCCATATCGAGGCCGAAGAACTCGCGACATGGATAATCCAAAGGTATTTGCGCTGCGTGCGATCACGCCCGATCCCATGGAACGATCAGTCCGATGCTCACTGGCCGGCCTTGAGTCGTCTGCACCAAGAGCTCCAACTCCATTTACCGTCAGAGTATGCCCAGCGGCTCGACGAGGTTTCTCCTCGGTCGATGGGAAGCGCGAAAATCTCGCCAGACGAGTCTGGTCGAGTGCCATGGGACACAATATGGACATCGTTTTGCGACCTGGCGATGGCCGGCGGGCCACCCCACCGAGGCAAACTCCTGGAACCTGTTTCGCCCGAAGAGATCCAAAAATCGCCCAATGAGTATGCGTCGGTCGTTGCCGAGATCCGACGTGGCATCGAGTTAGCTAGCGGCCTTACGACCTGCGATAGCCCTTATTCTGGATGGGTCTGTGTCCAATGCGATAGTGATCAAATGGCCGCTTGGCTCATGCGAGCGATCCTTGTCGAGAACATCTCCGTACGC
This sequence comes from Planctomycetaceae bacterium, assembly GCA_021298315.1. GTDB lineage: Bacteria > Planctomycetota > Planctomycetia > Pirellulales > Pirellulaceae > JBKCUI01. The sequence continues at coordinate 20,279 of JAJTFC010000068.1, read as the reverse complement.
CGCGAATCCGACAAACTCTATCTGCCTGCAGGCCCGAATTATCGGATCGATAAAGAGATCAAGAACGTGATTACCTCGGTCGCGAAAACCAATCATTATTGGCAAGCCCATCTGCGGTCGCGTCAGCCACCAAAGCCGCTGTAACGCACCAACCCCCTGGCAAAAATCCAACGCGACAAGAGGTAAAAAAAGACCACCCAGCCGACGAGCATCGCCATGTCGATAGCCAGGGCAGTCCCCTGGATCTTTCCCAAAAACACCGCCGCTGGAAAATAAGCCAAATACTTGATCGGCAGATAGTTGACGATCGTGTCGAAAGGAGCCGGCAACAAATCCAGAGGGAACATATGCCCTGAGAGGAAGAACTGTAAAAGCATGTAAACAAACAAAAGCGAAGAGACCTCAAGCATCCAAAAACCAATCAGTCCCAAACACGCTTCCAAGTAGAAACCCAGCGCAAAACTCAGCAACAACGAACAAGCAAAACAGGCCAAAGTGGTTGCATCGGGCCAGCCTGCAGTGAAATATCCACGGCACAGAAAAAACACTAAAACGAAAGGTCCAAGAGCCACGGCATAGTAAGCGAGTTTATGGGCCACTCGCGACCAAAACAAAAACGACAGCAGATCGATCGGTTGCACCAAATACCGCTTGATCTCCCCATCGCGAATCGTTTTAGCAATGCTCGCTGAAAGCCCCGGCATGCTCGAAAAAGCTCTCCCGACCATGGTGAGCAAATAATAAGCCACCATGTCGTGGAACGAATATCCACTGATGCGGCCTGCGGTAGGTTCCTCTGGGGAGAGTGATTGAAAGACCGCCCACCACAAGAAAATTTGGGTGATGATCGGCAGAAATCGCATCAGTGTCCCCAATGCAAAATCGCCACGATAGGCCAGCTTCTCGGCTAGCGCTGTCTTGACGATCATCCATCGTGTGCCCCAAGTGTGCGACCAGCCATTTTCTACGGCGCGCTGCATGTAAACCTCAGCTCGGATTGGGACTCGACTCAGAAATCGAATGAAACAAACTGGCGATCACTTCCTCAAGCGGCGGGTCTTCGACCGCCACGTCGTCGATCGCATAGTTGTTGAGAATCTCGGCCAAGACACGCGATACGTTTTGCCTCGGAACTCGAATCGACACGCGTGGCAAATCGGTCTTGAGGATTTCACCAAAACGATCCAGGCCTGCCGAGGATTGCTCGAGTCCAAGCTGCAATTGGATCACCTTCGAGCCAGAGAAACTATCGACAATACCGCTGAGGGAACCGTCGTACTGCAGGATGCCTTGAGCGATCACCACCACCCGCTGACATAGGGCCGAAACATCCTTCATGTAGTGGCTTGTCAGCAAGATCGTAATTTGCCGTTTCTCTTGATAGTGCTTGAGAAATTGCTGAATATTTCGCTGCGCGATGACGTCCAAGCCGATCGTAGGCTCATCCAAAAAAAGGACATCGGGCGAGTGCAACAATGCGGCGATCAATTCCATCTTCATGCGCTCGCCAAGGGACAGTTCCCGCACCGGTCGGCCCAGAAGTTTCTGGACATCCAATAAGGACGTTAGCTCCGAGAGGTTGGCGTCAAAGGTACTGCGGTCGATCGAGTAAATCTGTTGATGGAGTCGAAACGATTCTTGGGCGGGTAGATCCCACCAAAGCTGATTCTTTTGACCCATCACCAGAGCAAAGCGGCGACGGTACTCCATGTCCCGCTTCCATGGGACAAATCCCATGACCGTTGCAGTACCACTTGTGGGATAAATCACCCCTGAAAGGAGTTTGAGTGTCGTCGTCTTACCCGCCCCATTGGGGCCCAAAAATGCAACAAACTCTCCAGGCTCGACCTTGAGCGAAATCCCTCGGACGGCCTCGATCGTTTTGTACTCGCGACGAAAAAGCCCTCGGACCGACTCGGCAAGCCCCTCCTTTTTCTGGTAAACCCGATACGATTTGGTCAGTTGATCGATTTGAATAATAGACATGCCCGCCGATTATACGATTTCAAACCAAATTAACGAGGGTCTTGATGAGAACAACGAATGATCCGAAGAAAGCTGTGGTGCTCCTGAGCGGTGGACTCGACTCGACAACCTGCCTTGCCATCTGCAAAGAAGCGGGTTTTGCAGCCTACGCCATCAGCTTTCAATACGGTCAAAGGCATGCGATCGAACTCGAAAGAGCCAAGCAGATCGCGAAGGACGCCCAAGTCGTCCAGCATGCGATCATCAACCTGGATCTGGGTGGATTCGGTGGCAGCGCCCTGACGGATCGAAATCTCCATGTTCCCAAACACGAATCGGCCGACCAACTCGGATCCGAGATTCCGTTGACCTATGTCCCTGCTCGCAATACGGTTTTCCTCTCCTACGCCTTAGCCTGGGCAGAAGTCCTCGGTGCACTGGACATCTACATCGGTGTCAACGCCCTAGACTACAGCGGATATCCCGACTGCCGGCCCGAGTATATTCGAGCCTTTGAAACCATGGCCAACTTGGCAACCAAGTCGGGAGTCGAAGGCCATCGGCTGATCATCCACGCCCCTTTGATCACCTGGACCAAGTCCGAGATCATTCGCAAAGGATTAGAACTCGGGGTCGATTACTCGAAGACTCTTTCGTGCTACGACCCCGATTCATCTGGCAACCCTTGCAAACATTGCGACTCGTGCTTGCTCCGCGCACGGGGCTTCGAACAAAACGCGATGACTGATCCGGCGTACCGTTAACACATATGTCCCCAAAACAGCTACCAATACTTCCAAACTCCAGGTGCGATTTGAATCATCGTCGTACCGTTTGAAACCTCCGAAGACTTAGAATCCTCGATTTCCAACAATGGCAGCGACACCTTGGACACCTTTCCGCTGTCTTGAAGAACCATCAATGACTCTGGATCTTCAAACGCGATCGCCACAGGAATCGATTGCAGTTTTACAAAGCGGATCAATCGACCAATAAGCGGGTCCCAGAGTCGAAGCGTGCGATCACGGCCCATCGAGATCAATAACGGCTTACCTTCGGGACTAGACCATCGCAACAGCTTAGTCACCGCAGCCGTGTGATTATCGAGGCTCCTTACGAGTTCCCCATCTGCAATCCGCCAAATCTTGATCGTTTGATCGATGCCACAGGAGGCCGCGAATTGATCGTTCCAAGGGATCGCCGACAGGACTATCCCGGTATGCCCGGTGAAACTGCTGACCTGAGTTCCATCTTGCTCTCGGATCAATACGTCTCCAGACCAGTGGGACTCGATCCACCGTTGGCCGCTTTGGAACCAATGCACATCGGTCACCACATCCGCTATCGGCGATCCATCCTTGGTTGTTTCGATCCGCTTACGCAAGCGCGCCGAGGGCCAATCCAGACACTCGACACAACCACTTTGGCCAGGATCCCCCCCGGCGATCAAAAGCGATTTGCTATCGCTCGACAAATCCAATGCAGTGATCTGACTCAACTCAAGTTCGATCGATATGCCTTTGTGGTCACTTTGGCCTGTAGCACTCGCAAGCAACTCATCGGCACTCAGGATGTGAAGCGTTTTCTCGGTGGCTAGAACGATGCGTTTGCGATCCGTGTCGAAGAGTCCTGCAGTGACTCGATCGACCGTTGGCCTGAGCGTTGTCTGCGCTAGAACCCCCTGTGCCAATAAGCCCTGTGCCAATAAGCCCACCTGCAACAACACGCAAAAGATATGAACCCAACGAGGTTTACAGCAGTGCATCGATCGGCTTACCATGCTGGTTGATTGGGATCGGACGTCCGTCGGGTGTAACTAGCATCCGGTCGGGTTCAATACCCAATCGAATCAGCAACGTGCGAATTAGATCCGATGGCGTGATTGGGTTATCTCGGGGACTCTCTCCAATACGATCACTGCTGCCTAAGACGATCCCTTGTGGCAACCCTCCTCCACAGAGCATCACACTGTAGACTCTTGGCCAATGGTCCCTGCCTCCCCGCGTGTTAACCTTTGGGGTTCTACCAAATTCTCCCATCGCAATCACGAGGGTTTGATCGAGCAACCCTTGGTCGCTTAAATCCTCGATGAGCGCACTGACCGCTTGGTCGAATGTAGGTATCAGGCCAACACCAATTTTCGCTCCACTGTAACCCTCTCGTAACGGCACAATCATGTTTTCGTGGGTATCCCAGCCTGGTTGAACGACCGTGACGAAAGGGACCTGCTGCTCAACCAATCGTCGAGCTAGCAAACAGCTTTGTCCAAACGATCGCAATCCGTAACGCTCTTTGGTCTTATCGGACTCTCGATTCAAGTCGAATACATGCCGAGCTTCCGCCGAAGCGATAAGCTCGAAAGCATCCTTGTAAGGAACCTCGGAGGCACCCTCCTGAATTTGAGCCAGCATTTGTCGCCTTCGTTGCAATCGATCAGGATTGAGCGTTGGATAGATATCCAAGTCACGCACCCGAAACTTGGGGCTAGCCGGATCGGAGTTCATCCAAAATGGCTCATCGCTTGAGCCAAGAAATCCGGCTCCCAACCCCGTGCGTTGCTCTGGGATTCCAATGTGCCTGGGCAAAGGCCTTGTCCAACCCTCTCGACGCTCGTGTGCAGTAAGCGCACCTAGACTAGGGTATTGCAAGTTAGGGCTTGGAAGGTAACCCGTCAGTGCATACTGGTTTGCTAGGCCATGCTCTCCAAGCGGGCTGGTCATCGAACGAATGATCGTCATGCGATGCGCCAATTTCGCACAGCGATGCAATTCCTCTGAAAAATGAACGCCCGGTACGCTCGTTGCAACGGTCCCCAAAGGTCCTTGTACCTCTTTGGGCACATCCTTCTTTGGATCAAATGTTTCTAAATGGCTTGGGCCCCCATCGAGCCATAACAAAACACACGATTTGGCCGAACCGAAGGATCGTAGGTGACTAGCCGATAAAGGACTCGCAGCATCGAGCCTCGCGTCTTGGCGCAAGACGGTTACTCCGGCAGCAGAACAAGCCCAAGGTGCGACGGAACCGATCCGCAGAAAACTCCTTCGCGAGGATCGATTGTGGCTCATTTGCATGTTGATCTCACTGGGATTTGTGGTGCGTCAATTGCTGTCAATTGCTCAAGAATCTACCGCTGCTTAGCTGACTCCAGGCCCAGTCTTCGAACCAGGCTCGCCTCTCTTCGGGCTCTTTTGGGATCTGCTCTAGCCAAGCCTGAATTTCCTCGGCCTGTGGATGCTTGGTTCGAATCCTTAAACAACCGAGTTCTAATAGCTCTGCATCCGATGTTCCTCGGCTCAGTTCTCGATGCAAAAAACACTCTGGTGACTCGATCGCTTGATTGACCAGTGGCCCGTTGATCCAGTGCAACTGCTGCGAAAGACTCGACTGGATCGGCCCGAGATTGCTGGGTGGCTCGCAAGCTGTCGGACGCGAGCAGCGTCCAAGAATATCCAAGGATTCACTCGGAGTCGTTGGATCTAACCATTGAATTGCGCGTTGCTCTTTGGGTGTTCCCAAAGCATCACAAAGCGCGTCGTAGAGGACTTCGGGAGCCAGCGGCTTTCTCACATGTGCCGCAAAGAAACTCGCATCGATCCTGTCGCGTTGCAAGTCCGGGTAACGACGCGCATAGGCATTGCTCAATGCGATGGCTTTGAGCACCGATGCAGGTTGGTAGTCGGATTCGACCAACGTTTGGACTAAGCGATCGAGCAACTCTGGGTGGGATGCAGGGTTGGTAGCCCGTAGGTCATCCACCGGATCGATCAGACCACGACCCATCATCAAAGCCCATAGTCGATTTGCCATCACCTTGGCAAACCTAGGATTCTCTTCGTCGAATATCCAATCGCTCAGTTTTTCCAGATTTCGCTGTGTGGTTTGCGCATCGATTTGCACTTCGAGATAACCTCCGCCGGGAATCTTTGGAATCGCAGGCTCCTTTGTACGCAGATTGGTCACTTGAGCCCCCCCAACGTAAGCGACCTGACTGCCCCGATCGAGCCCAGCAAGAATCGCTGAAAGACCATGATAATCGTCTTGAGTCCAATGATCCAAAGGATGATTGTGGCAATTAGCGCACTGCATCCGTGCCCCTAAAAACACTCTGCTTATCAACTCTGCATGAGCCCTTGGATCGACAGCCAGCCGAGCAAAATTCGTTTGTCCTATCGCGTGGGAATCACCCGTGCTTACAAGCAGTTCCTGGGCGATCGTTTTCCAAGATCGCCGACTCGATACCTGATCGGACAAATATTTTTCAAACGCCTTGGTCGCTTCGAGCTCCTTGGCAATCGGACGAAGTCCCAGCCAACGAGCCAATTGAAAGGTCCAATAGCGACTAAAATCCTCCGAGCTTATCAAGCGATCCAAAGTCATAGGTTTGCGATTCAAAGGATCCAATTCTTCGAACGTACGAATCTCATCGATTGTCGGAATCCTACCCACTAGATCCAAGCTCACCCGTCGCAACCAAGACAGATCATCGATGAGCGTTGCAGCTTGCACATTGGCTTGATCAAGCAGTTTCTGAATCTCCACATCGACAAACGAAGTCGAGCGTTGCGGGTCAGAGCGAGATTCAGAATGCGGTTCAGAAGGGTAAGGTGCGATTAGGACTGAAGTCTGAACTTGGCCGGCAAATCTAGCGGCGATCAAGTGCCTACCGGGCCGTTCCAATCCAACGGTAGGAGGATGCTGCTCGATCCATTTGACAGAACCGTTGGGATCGATTTCCCAAGCGGTCCGGTCGGTCACCTCGATAGGCAAAGAGGATCCGTTGATCCTTGCATAGGTTCTGAGCGCCCAAGCGATGCCAGAGGATGTCGAATCAATGCGATGGACTTCGATCCGAAACCCATCGATCTTGATCGGTTCGCCGTAAGGAGTGCCAGCTTTGATCCAGTTGGCAAGCTTAATTGCAGTCGGGCTATCGGGATCAAAACGAACTTGTCCCTCATGCGCGATCCTGCCGCTGGGTTTGGCGATGATCAAGCTCTCTTGAGGACTTGCATGACGAATCCGACGGGATTGAAAAGCATGAACGATTTGATCGTAGTCAGACTTCGGATCCGATCCCCAAAGAGACAAAAACAATTGACCACGACCGGCAGCAGCACCATGGCAGGCCCCCGAGTTACAGCCATGCTTGGTCAAAAGAGGCAGAACATCGAGCTCGAACGACGGGATTTCTTGCTGAGCGAATATTTGGGTAGACAGGATCAGGTTCAGCAGAGCCGTTAGCAGACGTCGCAATTGCATTTTCCAAATGGGACGATCAAGGCGACTTCGGGGCATCTTGTGGCCTCTTGGCATCTTGACCGTACTTTTGAGCCCAGCGTTTGAGGTAAGCTTGTGCCTGTGGCGTTCCGTAATTCTCAAGCTTCCCGCTCGAAACAATCGTCGAAGCGATTCGACCGATCTCCTTTTGGATCGCCGGCGACTTGGCGACAGCTTTCTCGATCGCCTCTGCGGCTTGATCCACCTCTTTGGCGTCTGCATCAAGGGCGATTAAGGGCCTGACCAGGGCTCGAATCGCTTCTGGATCCGGTTTGGATTCATCGGCTTGTTGTGGGCCACGACTCGGGTTTTGCATCGCACCGCCAGCTTCGAGCAGTTCACTGAGTTTAGGTTCAGGACCGCCGACTTGTGCAACAATCGAACTTACCACTTTTGGCAAATCGACTTGAAGGCTCGGTTGCACGAGGGCGAAGTTGGCTGTCACACGGTTGTTGTTTGCGACCAAGATCGTTATCTGAACGGATCGATTCAAACCGTAACTTCCTGGCCCTTCGCGACCATCGGGTGAGACGCCCGTTGGGATATTGGGTGTGAGTGCATGCTGGATCCTTTTAAGTGTGTTTTGCGCCGCAGTCGCATCGTCGGAAAGCAAAATAACGGATGTTTGCAACCCTTCCTTGGCCTTGCTCTGGGCAAATTGCGTCAAAACCCGAGTCAGCGAAATCGACTGACGATTCACATCGTGGAGAAACACCAGGAGAACAGGTTTTCCCTGTGCAATCTGAACCGGATCGATCGACTTGCCAGCCGAATCGCCCAGTGCGAGGGTCATTGCAAAGGGACTGAGACCTTCGCCGACTTGTGGCCCCGAATACAGAGGCTCCTGAGAAAAGCTCCGCAGGGAACAAGCGACCACTAAAACTAGCAACTTTAGAAACTGCCAAACGCACTGGTTGTTCATCGTAGGATCCCTATCTTGCAATTCTAACGATCTGGTGGAGCGTCCGATCGATTTCCTCGATCGTGTTATAGTGCATGCAGCCCAAGCGAACCATACCCTGAGGCTCGGTCCCCAAAGCCAATGTCAATGGCAGAGCATAGTAGTTCCCATGCCAAGCGCAGATTCCCGCCTCGGCAAGCTGGGTTGCCGCCTGGGAAGAGTCGATGCCTTCGATACAAAACGCAACCGTAGGTGCTCGGTGTTTGGATCGTTGCGAATCCGTAATCCCATAGACCTTTACTTTTTGGATATCCAAGAGCCCTTCTAAGAGTCGCTGAACCAAATGGGTTTCGACCTCGTCAATCCATGCAAAGGCTCGATCGAGCCTACTGCGTCGCGACGAACCGGTCGTGTTCTCTGCTTGCTCATCGGCAATCGAAGCGATGTAGTCAATCGCAGCCGTTACACCGGCGATGCAAGCGTGGTTCTGTGTGCCGGTCATCCAACGCCCCGGAATGGTATTTGGCGAGGGCCGCAATTTGTAAGGCTCAAGCGCCTGCATTCTCTCAGGCTTACCGTAGAGGATTCCAATATGAGGCCCAAAAAACTTGTAGGCCGAGCAAGCCAAGTAATCGCAGTCCCACTTGGCAATATCGATCCTTCGGTGAGGCGCATAATGAACCGCGTCGACAAATAGCTCCGCACCGACCCGATGAACCATTCTTGCAATCGAAGGAATATCGGTAAGCGAACCGACCGCATTGGATGCAGCAGTGACAGCCACAAGCTTGGTTCGCGAGTTTAATTGCGATTCGAGCGACTCCATATCGAGCGTCGCATCCTCAGGCCGGATGGCAATGGTTCGGACAATGGCTCCAGCATCCTTAGCAGCGAGCACCCAAGGAGTGTAATTGGCGTCGTGATCCAGGTTCGATACCAAGATCTCATCGCCGGGGCGCCAGGTCCGAGCAAGGGCTCTAGAAAACGAGAGCGTTAGGCTCGTCATGTTCGGCCCAAAGGCGATCGACTTGGGGTTGTCCACCTGCAAGAAATCCGCAACCGCTCCGTGTGCATCGTCCATCAACTGATCGACTTCGATGCTGGTGATGAACTTGCCAGCCCGGTTTGCATTGTGCTCGATCATGCATTGGCAAATACGCTCAGCGACCGAAGTTGGGACCTGGGTACCTGCAGGCCCGTCGAGATAAACAAGGGGCTTGTCACCAAAGAGACGACCCAAGGCCGGAAACAACGACCTCAAATGGCGAATTTTAGCATCTTGAGAATAATCCATTTTTGGAACTGCTCTTTGGAAGACATTTAGGAATCGAGCTGCGGGCCTACCGATACGCGAACCGCCGTACGGTCCTTGAGATTTTCGAAGGTTTTTTGGACATCCTCAAGACTGACCGACCGATAGTGCTGGCTGACCTGGGCTGCGGTTTCGTATTGATGACGAGAGAGCCAAGTTCCCCCGACGGAGAACAAACGGTTCGAGGGACGCTCGGAGGCCAAGAGGATCCCGGCACAAATCTTGTTCTTGGCCAATTCCAATTCCCGTTCCGTGATAGGTGCGCCTGATGCATCCTCGACGATCGACTGTATTAAATCCCAATTCTCCTGTTGCTGATCCGGATCGCCGGCAAGGTACAAGCCAAACACGCCGCAGTCTTGGAATTCGTAGGTATAGCAGACGGCCGCATCGGCCAGTCCCTTATCGACCAGCTCCCAAAACAGTCGGCTTCCAGAGTCATCTCCCAGGATCGTTGCAAGGACTCGCGAAACATAGCGTTGCGGATCCATGTAACCTGGCCCTGGCGAAAACTCCAACGTGTACTGCTGGGTAGCCGGGGGGTGGATCATCCGAACATCCTTGCTACGAGCCAAAGGCATTGTCAGTTTTCGACCTGTCTCAGCAGGCTTCCAATGCTTGGTCATCCGATAAGTCTCTTCGACCAGAGCATCGAAGTCGACAGCTCCGGTGGCCACTAGGCAAAGATTGTTTGGCGCATACCGTGCAGAGTGATACTCGCGCATCGCTTCGGCCGTAAGTGCCGACACGGACTCTTTGGTTCCAAGAACCCGCGTCGACAGGGGATGCTCTCCAAAGAACTCCTCCATGGCTCGTTCCATAGCCCCATAGGGAGGCTGATCGTCATACATGGCGATCTCCTCGAGGATGACTTGCTTTTCCGTTTGAAAATCGTCGTCCCGAAGCGATGGACGCATCATGTCGGTGACCAAATCCAGGGCAGGGAACTGATTTTCAGGTAGGACGCTCATGTAGTAGACAGTCTGCTCTTCGGAGGTAAAAGCATTGGACTGCGAGCCTAAATCATCAAGTTGTCGGTTGACATCGACGGAAGTGCGCCTGGGGGTCCCTTTGAAGAGCATGTGCTCGAGAAAATGACTCACACCTGCGATATCGAGCGATTCATCTCGAGATCCAGTTTTGACAAAGTACCCCAGCGACAAACTAAATGCGTTGGAGTTGACCTCGGCGATAATTTCCAGTCCGTTGTCGAGCGTGGTTTGTTTAAACTGCATCGTGAAACTCCAAGGGCTCTGGGCCGATGGTAACTAGAGTCCAGCGTTTGGGTGGATACTTCGAAAAATGCTCGATCAACTTCTCGGCTGTTAGCTGCTCGATCTCTTCGAGAACCTCTTGGCGCGTGGTCGTGCGTCCAAGTGTGATCCAATCGTAAGCCAGTTGGCTCGAGCGTGAAGCGCTGCTTTCCTGCTCCATGACCAGCGAGGTACGAGCCCGAGACTTCAAACGTGAAAGTTCGCCAGGTTCGATCCCACTGGAAATCGATCGAATCGTATCGATCGTCACATCGAGCGTCTCTTGGGCACGAGCCGAGGTGGTTCCTGCATAACACAGCACGCTTCCGCAATTCTTGAGCGAATGCGAGGACGCCGAAATCGCATAGACCAAGCCTCGCTTTTCTCGCACTTCTGTAAACAGACGCGAACTCATCCCGTCGCTTAGGATCCCGACAATCCCCCGGCCGCGATAGTACTCCGGATGCTGATAAGGTACCGAATCGTAAGCCAAAGCGATGTGGGTCTGCTGGCTTTCGTGCGGGATATGAACCGATGCGACCTGTGGCTCGACTTGGCCAAGATCGCTCGATGCATCGCCGGTCCAAGAACCAAGGTTTCGCTCGACGATCTTGAGGAATTCATCCCAGTCAAAACGACCCGCGATCGACAAGACCGCCCCTTTCGGCTTGGCGTGGCGATGATGAAATTCAACGCAGTCGGCATGACTTACCGTTTCAACACCCTGGACGCTCCCGAGCGAAGATCGACCAAAGGGCTCCGAAAAACGAGACCGCTTGAGCTCGACAAAACACTTTTGAGCCGGATCGTCTTCGATCGCAGCAAGTTCCAGAAGGGCTGATTGCCGAACCTCTTCGAGCTCCTCTTCGGGAAAATGAGGTTCCCTGACCATCGCAACAGCAACTTCGAACGTCGTCTCAAGGACGCTTGCCATGGCCGACATGCTGATGCTCGTGTAGAAACTCGAAACCGAACTCGAACGCTCGACCCCGAGAAAATCCAGTTGCTCGACCACATCGCGACTAGACCAACGACCACAACCTCGCTGCGATAGTTCGAGTGTCATGCCCGCAAGCCCCAAACGTTGGGCCCCTTCGCGTGCGGTACCCCCAGGAAACATCAACGTAAAGGCTACTGATTCGAGCCACGGCATGGGCTCTCCTAAAACCGTCAAGCCATTGGCTAGCGTGTGTTTGTAAACCAGTTGCTGCATTCGGTGGAATCCTCGGTTGAATCGATCAAGTCGATGGTCTATCAGGGAATGAATTCAATAAAAAAAGGACGCCCACTCGGGGTTTAAAATAGGCCCTTTGGGTCGGTTGCATGGATCTTGCCGGCACCCCTGAGTCACCTATGCTTGCGATGAAAAACCAAGTTTGCAACGGATCCACCGGATCATCGTAACGATTGAGCTGCGATTTGAGGTTGGGATTTTAGCAGAGCCAACCAGATTCGGGAGCCTTTTTCCAGGGTGTCGATTCGAAATAGAGCCTTTCACGCTATCGCTTTTCCTTGCAAAAACCCAAGGATAATCGCGCAAGTCTGCTTTATCGGTCAGACCCAAGCAGGCAAGCCCCTTGAATCCGAGCAACGATCAAACAGCCCCAAGCCCCCCATAAATTAGGCCAAAGGGGTAGCCATGAACTCGCATCCTGCGAACACTTCCAAACGAAAGGAGCCAACCATCGAACGTGGCCTTGGCCCAATCGCCTTAAACGCATCGGCCCGAGTCGAATCCTGGGGGGCGTTAAAATAACCATCGGTTCTGGAAAAGCCGAATCAGGATGGTTATCCTTTGTAAAGGGCGGGGGCCGATCTTTCGATGATGTTGCAACGATCGAAATGAAATCAAAACCTCGAGGTATGCAATCAGACAATAGAAAGAGTGCCATGGGTTCATCCAAAGGACTCGACGATGTTCTTCGCGATTGGGGGTTTGATCCTCACTCCCTGTCGGTTCGTCTCGTCAAAGGTTCCGACGGTAGAGACGTCATCCAAATGCGAATCGATCTAGGTGTCCTGCAAATGGAGACCCAAGGTCGACCCGACGGACAAACCTTCGACGGATATCCATCCTTCCTAGATCGAATGCTAGCCCTGGAAGAAAAGTCGCCGGACTTTGTGATGGACGACGACCAGTGTTTCGATGCCGATCGAGAGTTTCTCCAATACTACCATCGACGAATCTCTTGGTTGCGACTCCAGCATTACCACCGAGCCGTCGAAGATGCCGATCATACACTGGCTCTGATGGATGTATGCCGCGATCATGCACCCGATGAAGACTGGACCATGAGCCACGAACAATATCGACCCTTTGTTATGTTCCATCGTACCCAAGCTGCCGCGATGGCCGCCTTGGATGAAGCCGATGCAGAAAAAGCCATATCGGTACTCGAAGACGGACTCGAACAGATCCGCGATATCTTCATCGAACATGAGGCCGAAGAGGAATTCGACGACGACGAAATGGTCGTGCAATTAACCAAGCTGAGAGATTCGCTGTGCGAGGAATATGACATCGGACCGTCGCTCCAACAACAACTCGATCAAGCCGTTAAAACCGAACAGTACGAACTCGCCGCACAGCTTCGCGACGAACTGGCTCGTCGAGAATCTCGCTGAAGCGTGAATCGTACAAAGATGCGATTATCGTCTCTTGGTTCTGCCTATGTCTAGTTCAGGCTGTCGCTCAAATGCCAGCCAACGTTCCCAGCTATACAAAACCCCTTGCAAATTCCACGGTCGCCCAACAACCGAATCAATACCCAACCCTCGATAGGCCTTCCACCGCTCCATTTGCACAAAACCATCGGTCACCACCATAAAGGCCCTTGGTTGACCCTCGCGAAGCTGACTCAAAAAATCCATCTCCTTACGACCGAGCTCACCACATATAAACTCGTTACCGTTTCTGGCATGGATGTCGACGACCATCAAGTCTGCTTCGATGAACCCTTGCAGCCGATCCGCTCGCGAGCCTACGGCTCGGATGCCATAGGACTCAAGCAACTCATGCCATAACTGCACTTGAGACTCCTGATCGCTGATGACCCAAGCGATCCTGTTGCTCAAGTTCGCATGGGTCTCCTTGCTCGCTCGCCAACTCAAAAACCGATCGCTATCCGTTGCGATACGACCAACCCTCAGTCCGGTCGAGGACATCTCATAGCAAGTCGGCCCCAATCCTACCCAAGGAAGGACTTGGTCGTACCACTGATGCCAATAAAACGTCTCTATCGACTCTGGGAGTGGAAATGTCCTGCGATGTCCCCCCCAATCCTCTCCTAGTACGCAAGCCATCTTCCTAGGAGCACTCCCATCTTCAGGAGCCTTGCGAGCCGTTGATCGCTTCTTGGTGGCTTTACTGGCTGACTGCTTTACGGGTGGTTTCGAAGTCTTTGATGCCAAATCCAAAAGCCAACCCAACTTCGGATCGCTTCGATGCTCAAGCCCGATAAGCAACTTGCGATCAGACGTTGCATCATCGAGCCACTCGCTGGCACTGTGTCGATCCAGTAACTCGACTTGCTCAAAATGATCTAACAAACTCATCCATATGCCGCCGACAGGCCCGTACCAACCGATACACAGGTCCGTCGATTGAGGCTGGATCATTTGCGACTCGACTCGATAAGTTCAATCTCGGCAGCTTTGATCAGCTCGATCGCTTCGGAAGGGCTTCGAGCCGATCTGAGCATGGTTAAAAGCACCTCGTCGCTGACGAGTCTTGCAAGTCTGGCCAATATCCGCAGGTGGATCTGATCGTCGGTCGAACAGATCAAAAAGAAGATGTCTGTCTGATGGCCGGCTGTGTTGCCAAAAGGAAACGGTTGGCTGGTGATGCCAAGAGCGACCAATGAGTCGGAAAGAATTGACGACTGAGGACGTCGTGGGTGGAGCAAGGCGACCCCATTTTCAAGAGCCGTCGGATGCAATGCCTCACGCATCGCGACGGCTTCGGCCATCTGGGGGGCATCCCAAAGAAGACCCGTACCGGCGGCCACATTGCACATCTCACGCACAACGGAGTTCTTCGTTCGAGCCTCAAGCGGGATCGCGATCGACTCGATGGTCATAAACTCCGAAAGCATGGTCCTATCGTCAATCGAGGTGTCCAAGTTCTTTTCCAAGATACGTTCGAAACGCTCAAGCTCGTCGGCTTGGACGATCCCGATCTGCTCCTCGAGCCAATGGTGGATCTCCGACTCGGAGAACTTCCACTGACCATTGACTCTCCGACCGGGCAATTTCCCACGCACTGCCATCTTGGCCACCTGATCGGGTGTGATGTGCAAATACGCGGCTAGCTGGTCGGTATCAAAATCCTTACTGGCCATAAACAGATCGAGGCTTTGGCAAAAAAGTCCAGGGAACGAAACAATTCCGAGTGAAATCGAGTACTATTTTGAAGTCAAGCAGTGTACTTGCAGGCCTTTTTGAGGCAATCCCGTTTTCCCATTCAATACCGATTGTTCATCGAAGGATCACGAAAAAACCATGGTTTCTCTCCAAAGCAGTTCCCCTAACACTCTTAACCATGCAAAATCCCGTCGCGGTTTCTTAACCGGACTTGCCAGTTCCGCAGGCCTCGGAGCGATGGCACTAAGCCCCATCGCACTGAGCCCAACGGCACGTTTGTTTGCTCAAGAAGCCAAGGCCGCTGGCCTCAAACTCGGAATCCAAATCTACTCCTTGCGAGGGTTCCCAGTCGAGGTCGCCTTGGATCACACCAAAAACCTCGGCTTCGAAGAAGTCGAGTTCTTCAGTGGTATGTTCCCCCTGACGGCCAGTGACGAAGAGATCAAGAAGATGGTCGACAAGGTCAAAGGCCTGGGGCTTCGGATCTCGGCCCACGGTGTCAACGGCTTTACCAAAGACGCTCAGGCAAATCGCAAGGTTTTCGAATTTGCGAAGAAGGCTGGCATCAAGAATATTTCGGCCGCTCCCACCCCAGACTCGATGGACAGCCTTAACGATCTGGTCAAAGAATTCGACATCCGAATCGCCATCCATAACCATGGCCCCTCGGACCGCTTCAACAAAATTGTCGATGTGCTCAAGGCCATCGAGGGTCGCGATCCTCGCATCGGTGCGTGCGCTGACCTGGGTCACTTTATCCGCTCGGGTGAAAAACCTGTCGATGTCATCCGAGCCCTGGCCGGTCGACTCTATGGTGTCCACTTGAAAGATTTTGCCGAGATGAAGGAAAGCACCCGAGGGGTCATCCTTGGCCAAGGCCACTTGGACTGCGCTGCGGTCTTCGACGCCCTGATCCAAGCAAAATTCCCAGCCGATGGGGCGCTGTCGCTTGAGTACGAAGAGAACCCCAAGGATCCGATCGACGACATTCGCCAATGCGTTGCAACCGCCAGATCCGCGTTGTCCAAGGTCAAGGGTTAAGCTCGGCTGAAGCTCTTTAATACGACCTGCACCCATCAAACTGTTTTGCGACTTTTTTGTTTTCATGAACCTCGATCACTCGTCGGAAAATCTGGTTTTCGAGCTCGAATCGGTCAGCAAAAGTTACAGTGGAAAGCAGGTTCTCAAAGACATCTCGCTTGCGATCCCACGGGGTGTCGTGGGATTGCTAGGCCCAAACGGGTGCGGTAAAAGCACGCTCATTAAATCGATCTTGGGCTTGGTTTCCATCGATCGAGGCAAGGGCAAGGTTCTGGGTTTCGATTGGCCTTCGCAAGTTCGCATCGTGCGCGATAACGTGGGCTATTTGCCCGAGGATGACTGCTATCTGCAAGGTCTACAAGGGATCGAATCGATCCAGATGATGGCCAGGCTCTCGGGATTGCAAAAGAAAGAAGCCCTTCGTCGTTCGCACGAAGTTGCCGACTACTGCGATCTTGGGCAAGAACGATACCGGAACGTAGAAACTTATTCGACAGGCATGAGGCAAAAGCTCAAGTTTGCTCAGGCCCTGGTTCACGACCCTCAATGGGTCATCCTCGACGAACCGACAACGGGTCTTGATCCAGCCCAGCGAGAACAATTCTTGGATCGCATCTACTCTTTGGCCAATGAAATGGGCAAGTCGATCTTGCTTTCGACGCACATCCTGCACGACGTCGTGCAAACATGCGACTATGTCGTGATTATGGCCGGAGGTAAAATCCGTGTGGTTGATTCGTTAGAAAATCTTCAAAGGCCCAGCCAAGAGGGGCTTCAAATCACTGTGGTTTCCCAAGCCCAGAAGCTTTCCCAAGCTTTGGCAGCCCAGGGGATCGAGTGCAAATGCACTTCGGATGCGGAGTTTGTTGCCGTTGGAAACCAAAGATCGATTCTTGATCCCATCTGGAAAACCTGCTTCGAGGAGCAAATCGTTATCCTCAGGATCGAACAAGCCAAGAATTCCCTTGAACAAGCCTTCCTCGAAGCGATCCGGAGTTAAGTCATGCCGTTGCTGGATGTAGGTTATCGGAATTGGCAGGGGGTTCGAACCCCACGTTGGAGCCGAGCGATGGTCTTGGCAACCACCGGCATCCACTTAGTGTGGAAAGGAACGTGGTTGAAGCGTGTATTGATGTTCATGGCGATCCCGGCGCTGATCGCAGGCATCTTCGTGGCAACCTATGAACAAACCATCGACAGGTCTGGCCCCAGAGAATTGATTCGCGCGCTGGGACGCAACCCGCAATCAAGGAGCATCGCGGCAAGGGCTGGAGTGGATCTTAGCGACGCTACAGAAAATCCGGAAGCCTACCGCCACTTCACGTGGTCTTACATCCTATTTAATCTGTCTCGCTATCCTCAAGCCATCGGGATGATCGTCGTGTTGGGTTTGGTTGCCCCGAGACTCATCAGTTACGATTTGCGGAGCAGAGGCTATTTGCTCTATCTTTCTCGGCCACTGACGCCCGCCGAATACATTCTCGGTAAATCCTTAGTACTTTTCTTTTTGCTGTTCATGATGTCGGCACTGCCGGCCTTGATCATCTACCTGACGGGTCTGTTTCTCTCGACCGATTCGACTGCAATTGCTCAAACTTGGGATATTCCGCTTCGTATCCTCGTGGCCTCCCTTGTGCTGATGATTCCCACTTCGGCCATTGCCCTTGCCTTCTCATCGATGACCCAAGAAAGCCGCTATGCCGGATTCGCTTGGTTTGCCATGTGGGTCATCGGCTCGGTGACTTACAACGCCCTATGGGCAGCGACCCAAATCGGACAAGCTCGTCCACGACGCAGGAGAGACATGGGTTTCGAAGAGATCAGCTCGATGTACGATTGGAGTTCTTACAAGCTTTTTTCTCCCTACGAAACCCTTGGCTATCTGCAGCAACAAATCTTTGGCTTGGCGGTCAAGGACCAGTGGGTTTGGTCCCCGTGGATCCTTGCGATCATCGCATCGGTCGTTGGTTACGGGTTTGCTTACTGGAGAGTTTCAAGAGTTCTCAAGGTGTAGTCGGGCGCATCGAGTTAAATGGCATTGAGTGGATCCGTGGAAAATCTATTCGAATTTCGAAACCTATCGCTCATGTACGGGACGGTCATCGGAGTCAACGACTTGGAGCTGTCGCTTCCCAAGGGTGCTTATGCTTTGATCGGTCCCAATGGTGCGGGAAAATCGACGCTCATCGGATTGATCACCGGAGCCCTCCGACCGACCCTCGGAAGCCTCCAAGTGCTGGGCGAGAATCCACTTGCGACCCGGAGACTCCAAGAGCGTATTGGGGTGTGCCCTGCGACCGAGCTGCTCGTGCATGGGGTTACCTCGTTGCAGTGGCTCGTGCTGCTCCTGCGCATGTCCGGTTGGAGTCGAATGCTTGCCAAAGAGCGAGCCCTCGAAGTCCTAGAGCAGGTAGGTTTGCAAGACGCTAAAGATCGCCATATCCATACTTATTCCCTCGGCATGCGGCAGAGGTGCAAACTGGCACAAGCCATCGCGCATCGACCGGAGTTTCTGATCCTCGATGAGCCCTTCAATGGGTTAGACCCAGTGGGCCGTCACCAAATGACCGAACTTTTGGTGCAGTGGGCTAAAGCCGGCAAGAGCCTGCTGCTTGCTAGCCACGTGTTGCACGAAGTCGAGCAAGTGACCGACTCGTTCATGCTCATCTTCGGAGGCAGGCTTCTTGCCAGTGGCACCGCGGGCGAACTCCGACGACTTCTTGCCGATCTGCCTCAAGACATCGTCGTGCAATCCGAAACTCGGGATCGCTTGGCATCCTTGCTTGCCGAAAAACCATGGATTCGTGCGGTGCATCGCGATTCGATTCCCAACCGCTTGGTTCTGACCGTCG
Organism: Planctomycetaceae bacterium; assembly: GCA_021298315.1. Taxonomy (GTDB): domain Bacteria; phylum Planctomycetota; class Planctomycetia; order Pirellulales; family Pirellulaceae; genus JBKCUI01. The sequence goes on along the minus strand of JAJTFC010000068.1, from coordinate 1,313 downwards.
ATCGCCCGATGGAACTCTATGAGACCCTATCGCTCTGGGTCAGTAGTGGCCAAGTCTCCATCGAGCGGATCACCGGTAGCGACGGGGATATCAGCACTCTGTTTCGCCTACTGATCTCACGCCATCGCGGCGAGCGAGCTTATCAAAACCCCGGAGCCCATCGATGAATCCCGAGACGAATTCCTACACTACTGCCGGCGGAATTGCCTCGCGGCTCTTGAAGTCGATTCCAGGGGTGATCGACTACGAGCTTGCGCGTTCCTTCACTCCAGCTCGTATCGCGATGTTCACGCTCATGGTCTTGATCCCTACGGCCTTGATGATCGCGGTAGCGAATCTGACCCCGCAGCGAGTCAGGAATGAGCAAGAGGCCAGCATCGCTTTTTGTTTGCTTTTGTTTTTTCTCATACCGCAGATCCTAACAACGCTGGGGATGTTGGTGTTGGCTTCGCCGATCGTACATGCCGAGCTTGAGGGACAATCTTGGCTTTATAGCTTGATACGATACCAAGGTCGCCGCGCACTGCTTCTTGGTAAGTACATCGTCGCAGTGCTATGGACGACTTGTGCTGGAATCCTATCGGCAAGCATCGCGATCCCGTTTTTACCGCTGCAGGATCCATTGAAAACCTGGGGCACAATCAGTTTGCTGTGCGTGCTCTCTTCGATCGCTTACGGAGCCCTGTTTTCCCTCATCGGGGTAATATTCCAAAAGCGGGTGATGGTCATCGCGTTTATCTATGCGTTGGTTGCAGAAGGCCTTTTGGCATGGATACCGGCGGTGATCAATCAGTTTACTATTTCCTATAGGCTCCGATCGATCCTCTTTCGTTGGCTAGGTTTATCCGTCGAGAAGTATTTCTCGTCTGACGGGATGGTTCGCAATGGGATGGTCGCAAGCGACCCGACGGGTTGGGCTCAGATCGGATGGGTCCTGGGGATCTCTGCTGGGCTTTTGCTGCTGGCTCTGATCCTCATCGAGCGGATCCAATACAGTTTTCAATCCGAGCTTTAGCCCGAGATACAATGCAACGAACTATTTGCGATCTCGGACCTGCTGACGAAGCTCAGCGGTGATCGCTTGCAATTGTTCAAGCCCTAGGTCTTGGAAACTCGATGCATCGCTTGTCGGAATACCTAAGATTTCCTGCAACGTCTGGATAAGTTGGATTTCGCCCTCCTGCCGACCTTCCTGTCGGCCCTTCTTCATGTACTGATCGGCGATCGAACCAGGCTCAATCTGCGTTTGAAATATCTTTTGGATCGTCATCGAAAGGGTCTCCATAGGAATCGAAGGACTCGCGGTGGTGATG
>JAJTFC010000003.1 GCA_021298315.1 Planctomycetaceae bacterium | reverse complement strand
ACAGGATGTCCTGTCCTTAAATCCCGACGGAGTATTTCTCAGCAATGGCCCGGGGGATCCAGAGCCTCTGACCTATGCTCAAGAAACGATTCGCAATGTGCTCGGTAAAAAGCCGGTCTTTGGCATTTGCTTAGGCCATCAACTGCTGTCGCTTGCAAGTGGTGCAAAGACATTCAAGCTCAAGTTTGGTCACCGTGGTGCGAATCAACCTGTGTTGCAATGCGGCACTGGACGCGTCGAGATAACATCCCAGAACCACGGCTTTGCCGTCGAGGAAGCCACGTTGCCGGATTGCTTGGAGATCACGCACCGGAACCTCAACGACAATACCATCGCTGGGGTAAGGCACACGCAAGTGCCTGCCTTTAGCGTCCAGTACCACCCTGAGGCATCTGCGGGTCCTCACGATAGCGCGTACTTGTTCGATTCATTCCAGCAGATGATGCAACAGCAGGCCGGGCTCTAAGGATGCTTGCCAAACGCGTCATCCCCTGTTTGGACGTTCACGCTGGCCGCGTCGTCAAAGGAACCAACTTCGTTCAGTTGCGAGATGCGGGGGATCCAGTTGAGATCGCTTCGCGCTACGAGCTCGAAGGTGCCGACGAGTTGGTCTTTCTGGACATCACCGCCAGTCACGAGCAGCGGTCTATCATGATCGATGTGGTTCGACGCACGGCCGATCAAGTCTTTATGCCACTGACCGTCGGTGGTGGCATTCGAACGATCGAAGATATCCGGGACTTGTTACAAGCCGGGTGCGACAAGGTCTCGCTCAACTCGATCGCTTGCAAGAATCCCGATTTCGTTCGGCAAGCTTCCGAGCGATTCGGAGCTCAGTGCATCGTCGTGAACATGGATCCTCGCCGAGTGCTCAAAGACGGCAAGGAATTTTGGGAGGTCCACATCCATGGGGGCCGGACACCCACGGGCATCGAGGTTGTCGAGTGGGCTCAAAGAGTGCAGGATCTTGGGGCCGGCGAGATCGTCGTCACGAGCATGGATCGCGACGGGACCAAGGATGGATACGACTTGCCGATCACCAAGGCCATTTCCGAGGCGGTTTCGATTCCGGTGGTAGCAAGCGGTGGAGCTGGTCATCCACAGCATTTGGTCGATGCGATCCTGCTTGCCAAAGCCGATGCAGTTCTAGCCGCGAGTATTTTTCACTTCGGTCAGTACACGATCGCACAGGCCAAGAGTCTTATGGCCCAGCAGGGGATCCCTGTTCGGCTTGGATAAGCCTCTTTTGGCTTGAATTGTCTTGGAGAGCTCCAGGGGAAATCGCTTAAGCCCCAGGAAAACAGGGTAAAACAAGGTGACAATCCACGCGTTTTGAGTCAGAATACAAGCTCTATTCGTTGCTTTTTCCTTTTGTCATTCGACACTCCTGTTAGACCAGTCTTATGTCGCATTCTTCCGAGCCGCCTCGTGCTACCAACACCCAAGCTTCCTCACCTGATGATTTGGCTGCCTCGCTGCTGGGGACCAAGCAGGAGCTTGAGGTCGACAAGATGTTCAAAGCTTGCGTGAAGCTCGAAGGGAGCGACTTGCACCTGAAAGTCGGAACGCCACCGATCGTGCGAGTCAAAGGGGATCTCAAGCCATTGAACCGTCCGCCGATCGAGGTCGAGGAGATGGTTCGATTGCTCATTCCGATGCTCAACGAGCGGAACCGACGGATCTTTGAAGAAGAGGGTGGAGCGGACTTTTCCTACACGGTCAACGTCGAAGGTGAGAACTGGCGTTTTCGGGTCAACATGCTCAAGCAGCTTGGGCGACCTGGTCTGGTGGCTCGCCGAATCAACAACTTCATCCCGAACTTCGAAGGTCTCTTTTTGCCACCTGTGCTCGAAGAGCTTTGCAAGTACGACCAGGGGATGGTGCTCTTGGCGGGGGTTACCGGTTCTGGAAAAAGTACCACCATCGCTTCGATGCTCAACTGGGTTAACCGCAACTACCGCAAACACATTTTGACCCTCGAAGACCCCATCGAGTTTGTTTACACCGAGGATAAGTGTTTGATCAATCAGCGTGAGGTCGGTTCGGATGTGAAGGACTTTAGCATCGCCATGAAGCATGCGGTGCGGGAAGACCCAGACATCATTCTCGTCGGTGAGATGCGGGACGAAGAGACGTTTATGACGGCCATCCACGCAGCCGAAACGGGCCACTTGGTCTTCGGTACCATCCACGCTTCGTCAGCCCCATCGACCATCGGTCGTATCTTGGACTTGTTCCCAGAAGAGCTCCACAAAGCGATTCGAAACGCCATCGCGTTTAACATGAAGGGGATCGTCGCGCAGAAACTCTTACGATCGATTCGACAAGGTGTCTCGCGCGTTCCGACTTGCGAGATCATGACCTTCACACCCATGATCCGAAAACTTCTCTTGGAAGAAAAAGACCAGAAGCTTGCCGATGCGATCCGCATCGGTGCTGCCGAAGGGATGCAAGACTTCACGATGAGTCTCAAGCAATTGATCGACGATGGACTCATCGACCGTCCGACGGCATTCGAAGTTGCCCCCAATCCCGAGGCACTCAAGATGGCTCTCAAGGGGATCAACGTCAGCCAGCCAGGTATCATCTAATTCCAAGAGTCCTATCGTTTTGAACCGACTCTTTTCATACATCCATAGCCACTACTGAAATACCATCTGCTCATGATTTTCGGAAAAAAGAAAAAAAGCACTGACAATAAATCTTCGGCCGGCACGGAGATCGAAGTTCCGAATCTGGAGATCAAAGCATCTGGCGTTAACAAAGATGAAGCCGTCGGTTTGCTGATCGCTTGTAGGCAATTGCCCGGCTATCCTCTAGCGATCTTGCTTGTGACAAACGCCATCAACACGCGTGCCGATAGGATACTGATCGATTTCTCGGCCCAAGGAGCGGTGGCTCGGTATCGAGTCGATGGGATTTGGGAATCGCTTCCGGCGATGGATCGCGCGACTGCAGATGCTCTGCTGGTGGTTTGGAAGAAGATACTCGGGCTCAATCCAGCCGAGCGCAAGGCGCGACAGGACGGCAAGTTTGCTACGAACTTTAGGGACATCGATTGGGTGATCTCGTTTATGAGCACCGGGGTTCCATCGGGCGAGCGAGTTCTTTTCACCATCGAGCGCAAAAAACCGGTTCTCAAGACGCTCACGGATTTGGGGATGAGAGATGCCGTCCAAGAAACCTTAAAGGGAATGCTCAATGGCGACAAGGGGATGGTCGTCATCAGCGCACCGGCAACTCATGGCCTACCAACGACTTGGCGAATCGCTCTAGAAAACGCTGACAAGTTCGTGCGCGACTGGGTACTGATCGAGAACAAAAAGAATCAAGAACCCGACATCATCAACGTCACCGAATACTTCTATGAAGATGGTGGAGACTCTGCCGAACAGGTCTTTGACAAGGTGCGTTTGAAGCAACCCGATGTCTACGTGCTGCCGTCCCTGATCGGCCCACAGATCGTCGAAGCGGTTTTGGGGCAGATTCATAAAGAGCACAAGCACATGGTCACTCGCATCGTTGCCAGCGATGCGGTCGATGCGTTGATCCAGATCCTCAAGGGGAATCCCAAACATGCCAAGGCTCTTTTGGGGGTTGCCCAAGGTGTCCTCAATCAACGTCTGATCCGGCGATTATGCGAGTCTTGCAAACAAGCCTATCAACCCACTCCCCAACTGCTTCAGAAGCTCGGGTTGCCAGCCGGGCGTGTTCCCAAGCTATACAAGCCTACGATTCCCCCTCCACCCGAGCAGCGTGTGGATGCCAAGGGTAATCCGATCGAGATCGAAATATGCAAAAAGTGCAACGGACGCGGTTACTTCGGACGCATGGCGCTGTTTGAACTCTTGGTCGTCGACGACAACATGCGCAAGGCCTTTGCTCAGCTTATCGAAAAGCCCGATGAACTGCGCAAGTTCGTCAAGCAGGCCGGGCATTCTGGGTTCTTCGAAGAAGGCGTGCTAGCCTGTGCGCTTGGGCAAACGAGCCTCGAGGAACTCCAACGGATACTGCAAGGCAAATAGAGTCTAGGATCGATAGAAACAACTAGAGGATCATCAGCATGGCACATCGCATTTGGATCGGACTTGGGGTAGCCCTTTTGACTCTAGCCCACGTGAGCCCCACTTTCGCTCAGCAGACGGGCCCGGGTCGGAGCCTTTTTGCAGCAGACTATCAAAAGAAGGTGGCTTGCTTGCTGGATGCCCAGAGCAATCCGCGTTGGACGATTCCGATTCGAGACATCCACGATGCACAACCTCTACCAGGGGGAGGCTGGTTACTTCAGACCTCCTTTGGCAATGTTGTCGAGATCGATGCGCAAGGAAAAGAGATTTGGAAATTCGATGCAGGAAAGACTCCAACGGGCGGACCGATCGAGATACACGCCTTTAGACGTTTGCCTAATGGACTGACGATGATCGCGCAAAGCGGTGCTGCACGAATCGTCGAGGTCGATAAAGACAACAAGATCGTCCACAGTATCCCGCTGACGGTACCCAACCCAGACCCGCATCGCGACACACGGTTGGTCAGACCGACACCCAGCGGCAACTACCTGGTGGCCCATGAGGCTTTAGGCCTCGCTCGCGAGTATGATCGCACAGGCAAAATCGTATGGGAATACAACGTGGGTTCCAAGCTTTATGCAGCCGTGCGACTTGCCAATGGAAACACTCTCATCGGCGCAGGCGACGGCCACCGAGTGATCGAGGTCAACCCAAACAAAGAGATTGTATGGGAGCTCAAGCAAGGGGATATTCCTGGCGTGACTCTCGCTTGGATCACCATGGTAGACCGTTTAGACAACGGCAACACATGGGTGGTCAATTGCCATGCTGGCCCTGAGAATCCTCAAGTTTTGGAAGTCACACCCGACAAGAAGCTTGCATGGAGTTTCAAGGACTTCGAGCGATTTGGTAACGCGTTGCCGGTGGCTGTTCCTATTGTTCCATGAGTTGTTCCATCAAACGCCTGCATTGGCCTATCCTCTAAAGAGACAAAATCGGCATGAATTCCAACACGACCGCAACGCTCCAGCGGCTCCAAAAGAATATGGAGTCGGTGGTCTTGGGCAAGCAGGAGGTGATTCGCAAGACGCTCATAGCACTGCTATCGGGCGAACATATCCTGCTCGAGGACGTCCCGGGAGTGGGAAAGACGCTTGTGGCCAAGGCGCTTGCCAAGAGCGTCGATGGTCGGTTTACGCGAGTGCAGTTCACCCCTGACTTGCTTCCAAGCGATATTGTCGGTAGCAGTATTTACCACAACGGTGAGTTCAAGTTCTCGCAGGGGCCGATCTTTGCCAACATCGTTTTGGGGGACGAGATCAACCGAGCTCCGCCACGTACGCAAAGCGCCTTGCTCGAAGCCATGAGCGAGCGTCAAGCGAGCATCGATGGGGCGACCTATCCGATGCCCGAACCGTTCATGGTGATCGCGACCCAAAACCCCTTTGAGTTCGAGGGAACCTATGTGCTTCCCGAGAGTCAATTGGACCGATTCCTCATGCGAATCGATCTTGGTTACCCAGCGCGGGATGCAGAGCGGAATGTACTGCGTTCGCACCGCAGTGGCGAGCCTGTAGATACCCTTGCAAGCGTCGCGACTCTTGCGGAGATCAAGATGATGCAGGGGCAGGTACGAGAAATCCGATTCGAGGACTCCCTGGTCGATTATCTCCAAGACATCGTCGAGAGAACCCGTCAGAGCAATGATCTGCAAGTCGGAGTCAGCACGCGTGGTGCCCTGGCTTTTTACCGAGCAGCCCAAGCCAACGCGCTTATCGGTGGGCGCGACTACGTGGTTCCCGACGACATCAAAGAATTAGCCATATGTGTATTGTCCCACCGCGTGATACCTCGAGGTTTTGCTGCCGGTAGCGAACGCTTGGCCGTCGAATCGATGATCCAGCGTTGCCTCGAGTCGGTTGTCGTACCGGTGTAACGAACCATGCGCACCATGCTGGTAACAAAGATACGAGAGTTTGGGTCTTGGTTGCTCAGTTGGTATAGGGTCTTTAGGCACTCGGGAAATCCGGTCTATACCCGGCTGACTCGTGAGGGTTGGCAGTTTTGCTTCATGATCGGCTTTATCCTTTTGGGTGCAGCGCTTCGCAATGCAAACCTTCTGGTGATCCTCGCCGGAACGCTCATCGGGATGATGTGGATTCAGTGGCGCGTTTGCACTCGAACCCTTTCTTCGTTGTCCGTTACACGTCGGTTGCCCAGGATCATCCAAGCTCGCCGCCCCTTTGAAATCGAATTGAATCTCAAGAACCCAAAGACTTGGCTCGGCGCTTGGTTGGTGTTGATACAAGACCGATTGGTTTATGCACCGATTCAAAAGTCCGTTCATGCCGCTTCGCAATCGATTCAGCTTTTGGTTCTCTCGGTTCCACCCAAGTCGTCTCGTTCGCAGCGTTATCAATGCACCGCGCAGCGGCGAGGTCGCTACCAATGGCTCGGACTGGAGATGACAACCCGTTTTCCGCTTGGGCTCATGCGAGCCTTCTTGCCCCAAAAAGCCTCCATGCATTTGATCGTGCAACCGGCCCTCGGAAAGCTTGCTCCGAATTGGAACGAGCTATTTCGAAAACGGGACTCCGGAAATCGGCAGCGACAAGTTCGGACTTTGAGCGACGAAGGCGATTTCTTTGGACTACGAGCTTATCGAGCAGGTGATTCCAGGCGATGGATCCACTGGCGATCCTCGGCTCGCCGCGACGAGTTGGTCGTCAAGCAGTTCCAACAACCTGAAAGCCAAGAGCTCGTCATCCTTCTGGATCTCCACGGTGCAGGGGCAACCGATGAGGCTTCAAGAAAAGAGTATCAAATCGCCGAGGATGCTGCAGTCGAGTTCGTTGCAACTCTGGTTCATCACATCACATCGAGCAACATCGGATCGGTTACGGTCGCTATCAACGATTCAACCCCAACGCTCGCCGCACGCGTTTCGGCAAAGTCGCAGGCTTACTTCCTCCAAGAAAGACTCGGCACGGCCCACAGCCAATCCGAGCCCCTCTTAAGTGAAACATTGGCTTTATTGGAACGCGAGCATCGCACTGTCGACCATCTTTTGGTCATCAGCACGCGAGCGATGCCCGAACACTTCGGTGATTCCATGAAAGCACCCACAGCGACACTCGGAACGTCCCATACCTTCTGGAGATCCCTCCGATGGATCGATGTGCACTCGAGCGAAACCAGCCGCTACTTTACCCCAGCTCCCTAGCTCGTACTCCCTAGCTCGTGCTCGTACTCGTGCTCGAAGGGAAGCCTTCGGATGTCGTCGAACTATCGGGCCAACTACCTGGGTTCCAGCTTCGGTAAAAGGTGATCGCATCGAATCGATTCAAGCGTTTTAGAGTACGAGTACCGTTTCACTGAGTAGCAACGGTCTTTAGTTCAGGGGTAAATTTGTTCATAAAAGATTTTGAACAACCACTGTGTCGAGACTCGCGTAGAGCCCATGCTCCTGCGGGTGCTCTGCCCCCGAACCCCCGAGATTTTTTAGGCATAGGCTCGGAAAATCATCCGTTCATTGCGCCCAAAACTATTCCAATGATGGCGCAGGATGAAACAGACGAAGGCTCTGTGGGGACCATCAGCGTTTATAAGTGTTCATCAGCGGTTGAAAATCCAGAAAGCAGATGCTCATTCATCGCAAGGATTCATGTGGATGGCTAATTCGCGGTTGGCACGTCGAGATTGAGGGTGGGTATTCCGTTTTTCAGTGACCAAATAGCGGCAGCGGTTCGGTCGTTGATTTGGAGTTTGCGAAGAATATTCTGAACGTGCTCTTTGGCCGTTTCTAGGCTGATGCAGAGCGATTTGCTGATCTCGCGATTGCTTAGACCTAGAGACAGATGGGTTAAGACCTGATACTCCCGTTTGGTCAGGGGGACAAGGATCGAGTCGGCGGGTTTATGATGATCCGATAGGAATTTTTTTGCGATGGTGATCAGGGAGTCTGAGTGCCGCTGGCCACTGAGGATTGACTGGCACGACTGTATCAAGCGCTGCACCGAATAACGCTTGGGGATGTAATCCCAAGCATCCAGGGCACTTGCCCTGGCAACGTGCGTCGGGTTCTCATCGTAGCTATACACAATCAGTTTTGTATTGGGATGCTTTACGAGTGTATCATGGCAGGTCTCGAAAAGATCTAACCCTGCTAAACGAATCTCAGAGATGATCAAGTCGCAGGGGGTTTGCGTAAGACGATTTTCAAGGTCTTCTAACCGACTTATTTCAGCGACGATCCCGCAACCCGCACCAGCGAGAGTTTGTCTCAGGCCATGCAGACATAGCGGACTCTCGTCCATACAACAGACGCGTAACGGCATTTCGGCAACTCAGATCACCTTGCGGTAGATCCGATGAATCAATGATAAGGAGACGAAGAGCAGAAAAGGACTGAAATCTCAGCAGGCTGTGTTGTCAACTAAGATTTGCAGGATGACTAGTCTAACAAACCGGACATGGTGCCGTTGGCGAAAATTTCAAATTTTTGGGTTCTTCGTGAATTTTAGTTCTATCGCCTAGATTTTCTTAGTCCCAGGGGATCTGGAAACTCGACTGGGGCTGGATTTCCGTTCGAATTGGTTCCCGACTGCTCTCCTTCAGCGTCTCCGGTAGTCTGGTTGAGGGCATTGATGACCAGCAGAATATCCAGCGGGGAGACTTGTCCGTCCCCATCGACATCCATGTCGTTGTGAGCTTCGCCCTCCCCAGGGGGTTGGATTTGTCCGGAGCCATTGGAGTTGATGTAGTTGATGATGATCAAGGGGTCCAAGGGGGTAATACGTCCGTCCCCGTCGACATCCCACGGGTTGGTATCATTGTGGAATGGCGTTGGATCTTGGACGATGAAGATTCTTTCGGCTCGATCGATGGTATCTCCGTTGGTTCTGGATCTGGCTGAGAGAACAAGATCGATCCAGCCGGGATTTTGATACGGAATGATCGCCGTGTCGCGAACCTTGAGTGTATTGCCAACGACTTCGAACCTTCCATCGGAGACCGAGTAGTCGAAGACTTCGTTGGCATCTGGATCGACGATCGAAAGACTGCCGAGGACATATCCGGGTTGTTTTTCGGGGATCGCTAGAACGCCACTGTAGAGGAGGCCTTGGGGGGCATCGTTGACGGGTTGAATTTGGATGCTGACGGTCTGAGGGGTTGACCAACCTCGACCATCGTAAGCTTGGACAACGAATTGATCTTGGCCATTGGCGTTGGATTTTGGTGTGTAGACCCCTCCGGAGCTTGTGCTCCAAGAGACGGTTCCGAGTTGTCCGCCCCGAACGATGACGTAATGGATCGAATCTTGATCGCTATCGCTGGTGGCTTGAGTCCAATCAGAGGTTTGCACGCTAGCTGGCATATCCTCGGTTGCTTGAACGGATGGTAGCGGACGCAAAACGGGAGGATTGTTCGGGCCCCGAGAGCGGATCCCGATAGCAACTTGCTGGATGACTTGATCGATTACCGACGCCATAGTGCCACGAGCGATGCTCAGGGAGTGTCGATAGACTTGTCCATCGCGAAGGCCGATGAGAGTATCGTTTCTAAAGCCCATGGTTAAGTGGGTTCGGGTTGCGTTGCCGTTGGTTCCAGCGTCGGTAAAGAGCACATCGAAGGTCTTTAAGCCTTCGGCAATGGTCCAGCCAATAAGCCGGGATGTGTTGATCTTTGACAGGGACCAAAAGATCCCACGGCTCAGATCAAAGACGGTCGGTCCGATGGCTTGTTCGAGCACCAAGTGGGTCGGGAGTGCATTGGAGGTCGTGAGGATCTCGATTCCGCGAGGGGTTTCGATAGCAAAGAGCTGTCCTTGGTTATCTGTGCTTGAAACGCGTACGAATGAATCAAAGTCTCGTTGTGCCCGAAGCTCAAAAGTTTCGCCGGTGTATTGCAGGAGTGTCAATCGCGATCCATCGATGAGCGATTCGCTGACGATCAGACTTTGATTGCCAATCGAGTGCAGCAGTGCATGCGGAGAGATCCCGCTTGCGACAGCAGTCATTTGTGGATGTGATTCCCAAGTCTGTTGGCTAGGAAGTTTCAGTAGTTGATCACCGTTGCTTGAGGATCGACGCAGGAAGGTCGTGCCACCGATCTCGATGAGTTCTTTATCAGGACTTGCTCCCGAGACGGAACCGTTTGTCAGATCGATCGAGTCATTCCAGTATTGGATTTGTCCCGATTGCAAATCAAAGCCGATGAGTTGAGTTTGAGAGTTGGGAGTCAACAGGAGTGCTGTGCCTAGGCTTTGGCTCTCCATGGTTGCCGAGAGGATGCGGCCTGAGACGGGGATTTGGTTTAAGAGGGTTGCTCGTTCGAGATCGAACTCGATGAGCGACTCGGGGGTAACAAACCATCCGACGGAATCGGATTTCCAAACGAGGGTTTGGATCGCACCGAGTTTACCTGTCCAACTGCCGGCAGGAGCCGCTTGGGTGTCTGTCGTTTGGATTTGGGATTTCGAGGCGCCCAAGAGCCGGACCATAACGGCACCCGGGTCAATATTTCTGAAGCGAGCGATGCCATCGATATCCGAGATGCTCATCGGCTCAGAGGCTTGTTGATTGCCGTCGGAGTTTAGGTCTAGATACACGATGCGCTCGGCAGCCGGGATGCTCGAGGTCGTCGGCGTTCGGAGCGAGAGCGGATCTTCAAAGACTCTCACGTCAAGACCTGCAAGCAGGCGGCGGTCTTCGAGAAGATCGACAAGCAAATAGCGATGGGATTTCATGCACAACCTCCCCTGTGTTAGCCCTCCGTAGGACGGCCTTGTGGGTGGACTTTTGGGCTTTTTGGATCCGGTACAATGCCCGGGTTTGGTGTGTGTATGAACCAATGTATCCCGGATCGAGAGCAACCGGAAAGGAATTTCTGGTAGATTTTTTAATTGCTCAAGCTTGTTCCCTGGAAAGAAATGGTTCGACCATGTTAGGCAAATCCCTTTTGATTCGAAGACTAACTGTCCAAAGAGTCTTGTTTTTGTTCGTTTTCGTTTGTTTTTTCCAGGCATGGGAGTGTTTTGGTCAGGCGGCTTCGGATCGGTATCAGTTGGGCCGGCGTTTGGAGCGGTTTGAACGCGCTTGGCAAGAGTCGCCTGATGAGTTGCGTGCCAAGAGCACAGCGTCGATGGAACAAGCGGTACAGAGTTTCTTTTCGTTGCAATTGAGTCGCGCCGGGAAGCTTCTCGATCAGGCCTGGATGCAAGCAAGTGGCATCGAGGCTAGCCAACAGACACAGAGGCTTCAGAGCCTTCGTTGGAAGCTTGATTTTCAACGCACTTTATTGGATGCCGACGATCCGGTAACGGAGATTCGCTCGGGTGCCTTTTACGATCCGCCGATTGACTTGCCGATCCGATTCGAGATTGTGCTCAAGGTGTGGCCTTGGAGTGATTCGCCGGCGCTGGTCATGGAGTCACGGTTGGGTCAAGAACCGCTGATGAGTAAGACATTGCAGATCTCGTCCGACGAGGGGCTTCAAGTTGATTTCCGTGGGCTTGCTCCCGGAGACTATGTGCTTACTGCCCACGAGGTCTCATCGGAATCAGGTAAGTTCGATTGGATATGTCCGTCGATTTCTTTGGTCGATCGTCTAGAGGAGCGATTCGCCAAGCTGGAAACTTGGAGTGCTTCGACTCGCAAAGAGCCCAATGGAGGTAAGGTTGATAAGGACACTGGTGATGTGGATCAGTCGGCACGAAGTCGGTCGGCAACTGTTACAGGTAGATTTTTAGCCAGAGAGATCGCACGAGGTCGCAAGGGGATCGCCTTTGAGATCGATTTGCCTTGGAGCAAGCTCATGGAGGACTTTGAACAGATCTCGCTAGGTTCATTGGATGGTCAGCCAGTGGATGGAGCTTTTGAGAGTTGGATACGCAAGGCCGGATGGAAGTGGATGCAACTGGGTCTAGGCCGCTCGACGCAGGTGATTCGGATGGAGGTTCCCGAGGTTGACTCGAGGGATTCGAGCAAGAAGCTTCCGGTGCTGATCGCATTGCATGGTGCGGGTGGTAGCGAGAACATGTTCTTTCAGACCTATGGTGCTGGTCGCTTGATCGAGCTGGCCAAAGAGCGTAAGTGGATCGTGGTCTCCCCTCGTCAAACGATGACAGGATTGGGGTTGGATGTACCAGGGATGATTCAAGCTTTATCGGAGCATTTACCGATCGATGAGCAACGGGTGATGTTGGTGGGGCATTCGATGGGGGCTGCGCAAGGCATGTCGCAAGTGAGCAAGCATCCTGAATCGATCCGGATGGTGGCAGCTTTGGGTGGAGGTGGAACTCTAAAAGATACCGAGGCGATTCGCAAAGTCCCGTTTTTTGTGGGTGCCGGCGATAGGGATTTTGGTAAGCCTCGAGCAAAGAGTCTGAGTCAGGAGCTCAAGCGGATCGGTTGTCCTGTGGAGTATCGCGAGTACAGAGACGTCGAGCATATGGTGATCGTCCAAGCCGCCTTGGATGATGTTTTTGATTTCTTTGATCGAGGGATCAAGTAGATGATTCGAAAAGAGAGCCTCGGTTGGAACCTGGCGCGATTGAGCTTAGCAGCTCTAACCGTTTATGCAGTGTTTGTGCAAGCCAACCATTTGATTGCCAAGGGTGGATTTCAGTTGGGTCCTTTTTTGAGTTTCTTTACGATCCAAGCCAATCTCATTGCTGCGGCAGTCTTGGTGATAGAAGCCGTAGGGGGATTAGGGATTAGCCAATCGCGAAGGGGTGCTCTTCGTGGGGCATCGGTTTTGTATTTAGGCATCACAGGAGCCGTCTACGCGGTGTTGCTGAGTCGATTGCCGATGGTCAAACAGATCGTTCATCCATTTGCCGACGGGGTGCATCATTTGTTGATGCCTTTGTGGGTGCTTTTCGATTGGGTGGCGTTGCCACCGGCGAGTCGACCGACATTCCGTCGATCGCTTTGGTGGTTGGTTTACCCGTTGGCTTTTCTTTTCTTTTCGCTTCTTCGAGGCGCGATCACCGGTTGGTACCCTTACCCCTTTCTAAATCCGAGTCAGCCTGGTGGTTGGCTGGCCGTCGGGATTGTCAGCGGGATTATTTTGATTCTTGGATGTGGGATGATTTGGGTGATATTGAAGCTTGCGCCAAGAGGGAGACTTTAGGGCCCGGAGTGCTCGTTGGCACGTGGCGTGCTAGGTCTTTGGCGGCTTTTTCAGGAAGTACGGTGTTGATGTAGCAATCTGAACTCCATTCAAATCCTGCGACTTTGATGAGTCTCGGTAGGATCTTAAGCCGCCAGTGAAAGGCTGCCGGATCGTGGGCGTCCAAGGGTGCAGTTTGCAGGACGTAGTTGTAGGCAGCATCAGGGTGCTGGAGCTCGATGGCCAAGAGGGTCTGCTGAACCAGAGATGCAAGCTCTTGGAGTTGATTCAACGAGCATTCTTCGAAAGCGCTTTGATGCTGCTTGGGTAGAATCGAGACGCTGTAGGGGAGTCTTGAAGCGAAAGGACAAAGAGCGACGAAGGATTCGGTTTCAGAGACGATGCGGTGGCCCACAAGGAGTTCTTCTCGAAGGATATCGCAGACGTAACATCTTCCATGGGTCTTTAGATACTCAAGTGTCCGTTTTTGGGTCTTGAGCACATCGCTTGGTAGAAAATCGGTGCAGATCAACTGGCTATGGGCATGTACCAGTGAGGCTCCGGCATCGGATCCATTGTTCTTGAAGACCACGGCATAGCGCATCGAATGGACGCTTCTCCAGTAGGTGAGCCTTTGCTGGTAGGCTTCGAAGATCAATGCGGCATGGTCGTTGGGAAGTTGTGTGATGCTTTGGACATGAAATGGGGCCTCGATGATGACCTCGTGTCCTCCTCGGGTTTGCTTGCGCATAAACAATGCATTGCTACTCGCCGACGGACAACCCTGCTGGGGGTTGAAGCAGAATTCCTCGGGAGCGTCGAAGGCGGGGAATTTATTTGGGACGACACGAACGGACCAATGGTCTGGAGTTTCGTTGGCCGTTTGAAGCGTCAGAGTTGCAGAGGGAGTCTGGTCTTCGGAGCCTAAGCAAAATGGGCATCGCTGCTGATCGCTGGTAGCGGGATTTACTTGGATCGAGCGCCGATGAGTTAGGGCTTGATAGTTGTCGGGTCGCAAGAGTCGGTTCGGAGCGAAGATCACCCAACGATCCCCGAGCCAATCGTAACGCATTTCGTTCATGGAATCGACCTTCTGATTCTCCCGGATTGCGCCGGTCAGAGGCGATTGTCACTGCTGGCAAATCGCCTTGCTTGCTCGTAGACATCGAGCATGGCTTTGGCGCTTCTGGACCACGACCAATCTTGCCCCATCCCAGTGGTGACGATTCTACTCCATACCTCTGGTGATTGGGAATAGATTTCTAAGGCTCTAATCGTCGCATCGGCGAGTGCTTCAGGGGTGTAATCGATGAAGGTAAATCCAGTGGCAGTGCCATCGCTGAGGTGCTCATCGCTGGCGTCGCAGACCGTATCGGCAAGGCCGCCGGTGGAGCGAACGACGGGAACTGCACCGTAACGCAGGCTGTAAAGTTGGTTTAAGCCGCATGGCTCGTAAAGACTGGGCATCAAAAAGATATCTGCGGCAGCCTCGATCCGGTGGGCGAGTGGATCGGAAAAGGTCGTCTGCAGCGAGATTCGATCGGGTCGTTTCATGGCAATTTGGAAAAGGGCGTCTGCGTATCGCTGTTCGCCACTGCCGAGGATTGCCCATTGCACATCCCGATGCTCGATCCACCAGTGCATCAATTGCACGATCAAATCCCAGCCCTTTTGTTCGGCCAATCTGCCAACGATTCCGATAAGCGGAACGTCTGGGCGAACCGGTAGTCCAAGGGACTCCTGAAGTGAACGTTTGCAAGCCGCTTTGCCTTGTTTCCAAGTCTCTTTGCTGTAATTCACAGCAAGCAATGGATCGCTTGCCGGATTCCAAATCGAATCATCGATTCCATTGACGATTCCAAAGAGTCGATCGCTTCGGGAACTCAGCAAGCCTTCGAGTCCACAGCCATGAGGTTGAGACTGTATTTCGCGAGCGTACGTTGGGCTAACGGTCGTCAGTGCATCGCAAAAGGCGATTCCGGTCTTGAGTAGATTAAGATCCCCATAGTATTCCATCCACTCCCAATGGAAGTAGCCATGATCCAGGCCGGTCAACGCCATATCAGGCCCCCAAAAACGACCTTGATAGGCCATGTTATGGATCGTCATGACCGACGCGCTTTGGCGATACCAGGAGTGTTGATGGGTTTGCGTGCGATGGTAAGCCGGAATGAGTCCGGTCTGCCAGTCATGGCAATGGATGATGTCGATCGGAAGACCCAGCCGCTCGATGGCTTCGACGACCGCTCTAGAAAAGAAACAATAGCGAGCGCAGTTATCACCGAAGGAACCGTGGGAGTCCCCGTAGAGTCCGTGACGATCATAGAACATCGGTTGGTCAACTAAGTAAAAGTCGACCGCAACACCTGGGATGTTCACCCGATGGATCCAAGCATGGACAGGGTATCCAGCAAGATCGACGACCAGCGATGCGACCGATTCCTGGATCTGTATTCCCGGTCGCTCATACACGTACTGCTTGGCGGTTTGATAAGCAGGAAGAAAGACCGAGCAGCGATGACCTAATTTGCTCAGTTCGATCGGTAGTGTGCCTGCAACATCAGCAAGCCCCCCGGTTTTGGCAAAGGGAATCGCCTCTGAGGATGCCATGACGATGTGCATTTTGCGCCAACAATGTACAACAATGTACAACAATGTAACGGTGAGCTTTGACCCAACGTGCGGGGTCTTTCAAAGCTAGATTGGGTCAGGATTGTTGTTTGTCAACACCGGGTTGGGTGATTTTAATCAATTATAAAAGAGTTTCCGATCTGGCAGACTTGACCTAGTTTGCCAGTCGTTGCAACCGCTATAATCCTAACCTCGTCTTGGTAACGCCCATCAACTCCTCAACCAAAATAACTACACCCGTGTTATCGATTCGTCCTGCGGTTGCAGAACATGTTTTAAACGTCTTTGGTAGGTCGGTTCACCCGGAACTGTTTTCGACTCATAAGACGCGAACGATCCACCGGTCGAAGTACCGGGCAAGAATCGACATAACCTCCGATGGTCACCTTGTGAGTTTCACCGGAACTCGAGGTGCAACGCTGTCGGAAGTCGTCGGCTCACTCCAGCAAACCCTGCCCGTGCAGCGCAAGCTCATGTCGATTCCCCTGAGAGGCCGCAACGCCGAAGAAATCCAAGGGAAACGCGGATTGCGTTACCGCTCGGAATTCGAACTCGAACAGGTTTCGGCTGAAATGTTTTGGATGATGCAAAACCAACTCAAAACCTGCTCATCCCAAGATTACTTGGTCCACACCTTCGACTCAAGCGGCCGAATGCCCTTTGGAGCCATCAGCTTTGTGCACCTAGAAGCCCGCGACAAGCAGCTTCTGATACAAGCCTTCCATACGTTCCCAGACGATTACTCGATTGTTAAGACCGTGTCGGTCTTCAGCGTCGAGTTGGACTAGGGTCGTGCACCTTCGAGCTGATCCAATCGAGCTTGCATGCGCCCAAGCTGAGTTTGCAGTCGTCGGATCTCTTCGCGGAGAGATTCGACGTACTGGGGTGTGATTGGTTCTGCGGCGATTGAGGACCGTTCTTGCGTGTTGGATTGGCCAGCGATCATACCTTCGGTAAGCAGTGGAACTTCGACCTCCTGTTTCTGCTTGCCTCGATAATATCCGATCGTCAGAGTGTCTCCGACGGCGATTTGTTGGACGGTTGCCACAACGTCTTCAGCCCTGAGGATCATCTTGCCGTTGATCTCCGAGATGCAGTCACCAGGTTGCAGTCCCGCGAGTTCTGCGGTGGTTCCTGGAGTAACATTCGAAACTGCCGCTCCACGGTAAAGTGGAATCCCGAACTGCTTGCGGAATGTTTCAGACAAATCGCTTACCGATACACCGAGCATCACGCCGCCCGATGGCCCGACTTTTAATGAATTGCCAGGATCCATTCCGGCTGAATCGGCAAGATTCGGTAGGATGGGCTGATAAGCTGTCTTGGGCGGCTGAAGCGGCAAAGCCGTTCCGGGTTGCATGCCTTGGAGTTGGCCTGCCAAGGTGCGGTCTTGCAAAACTGCTGTCAGGTTCGTGCTACGACCCCTTCGTTGGACAAGGAACTTCACAGGAGTTCCGGGGGCATAATGCTCGAGTTGCTCTCCAAATTGATCGAGGGTCGTGACGGCTTGCCCACCGACTCCGACAATACGATCACCGACCCGAAACCCCGCTTTCCATGCAGGCGATTGACTCGTCACATCAACTACCGACAAACCAAAGCCTCCACCTTGAACCGGTTCGACGACCAGCCCGAGGTATCCACCTCCAGGTGCGCTTTGGGCCACTTCGCCATCGCCTAGGAGGCTGTCTTTGAAGACTTCCGCCGAAGGCGTTGCGGTTGGTTTGGTGGTCAAAGGAGCTTGTGGCCCCTTTGAGCCAGGAAGATTTTGGATCGAGGGATTGCGCGGTGTGATAATGATCGGAGGCTTGGGCCGACTTGGTACTGCTCGAGTTGGGTCCTCTGGCACAGGTAGTTCCTCGGCAGGCTCGACAATCACCGGAGCCTCGGGGGCTACCTTAGGAATCGGATCCTGCGATGGGTCTTGTGCCAAGACCATTGCTGGCAATGCCCAGAGACCCGCTACCCAAAGATTCTTTTTCAAAAGAACCTTCATCGAAATTTTTCGGCTGGCTGTCCATGTGCCTTTCATCGCAGTGCTTTTCATCGCAACCCTCTTTGGCTTTTGGGCGTTCAATACTTGCTAGCGTTTGCTCGATCTATAGCGTACTGATTGTGTAGCGTACTGATTGTATTGTTGCGACTGAAGTTCCCTAACCCAACAGCGGATTGGGCACGGTAGGGGTAAATAGGAAAATTTTTTGCTGCAGAGGATTATTTCAGCCTAGCCGGTGGAGGCGGAATCTCGACCCCAAGTTGCTCGGCAGAGTTGTCCTGGGTGTTGCTGGTTTTTGAGCCTGTGCGACCGCGAGTGTTGAGCGACTCCCAAGGTTTGGGATAGCAGTACACAGGTACATAAGGGCCGGCATGGTTTTGATAATTGCCGTTGCAATGGTTGGTTTGCCAGGCCATCGCCTCTTGGCTCGAAGGTTCGATTTTGTAAGCGATCCAGCCGGTGAGGTTTCGAGGTCGATTGTAGACTTGGCGATACTCAGGAATACTTCGCGAGATCGTGTGGGGAAAAAAGTCTGGTCTTTGGATTGCTGGATCGAGGTAGGTGCCTGCAAACCATTGATGGGGTTCGCCGGCATAGGCCTTGGATGAACAAAAAGAGGTTCCAAGCAAAATTGCCAAACCAAGAAAGCTAGCAAAGTTGCGATGGTTGGAGGATGTCGGCATGTTGTGGGTTCCTTTTAGGATGCGTTGTGATCCGCAAAATCGTTAAAGTCCAAAGAAGCCATCGGCCTTTTGGCGGTTTGACCTGCAGTGGAATTTTCTTTGGCAAGGGACATCGGCGGAAAAAAGAAAACACCCCGCTTTTTCAAGCAGGGTGTTTTGCTTCTGGGTCTCGGGCAATTCTTGGGCGATCCGGTTTAGAACGTGAAGACTACGTCGCCACCGATGGCTGCTTGGCTACCTGCGTTGTCTTCGTTGAAGCCGTAGCGGTTCTTGTCCCAAACCCAGCGAACTTCTGGTCGGAACAAGAGATTCGCGTGAGCTCGGTAGTTCACACCGGTGGTGAAGTTGTAGAGGTCATCGTTCTGGACACCACCGAAGCCTGATCCGCTGAAATTGAACCATTCAAAGCGTTGGCCAAGGGCCCAACGGTCATTGAGTTGGTAGATCAGGTAGTTGATATTACCAAACGAATTGCGGGCTGTGATGCCTGATTCATTCTGGGTATAGAGGTAATCGGTTTGGCTGATGTAGGTCAGCTTGTCGGTCAAGCTGCCGATGAGCATCACATTCTGAATGCCACCGCGTTCGTTGGCATTGAAGGACTTGGCTTCACCGAAGCGACCCAGGACCGAGTTCCACAGGAATGTCCAGCGGTCGCTGACCTTGGTCTTGATACCGCCGATGTAAGCATCGCCGTTGTCTTCGAAACCTGAGTCCCAACCCATCACGTAGCCGTTGAACAACTGGGTGTCGTCACTGACTTTGTAGGTCGATAGAGCACCGGTGTGGGTGAAGGGTTCAGCGTTGTAGAAGGTGAACTGTCGGCTGTAGAAGAAGTTACCGGTTGCGGCGACCACTTCGTTTCCGACGATGGTAAAGAAGTGACCGACCTTAACGCTCAAATCACCGTAGGCGACTTCACCGTAAGCTTGGGGCAGGGCATGACCGTATTGGCCGCCGTTATCCCAACCGTTGTCCCAGTGGTTGTTTGCAATTCCGAAAGTTTGGGTGTCTGGGGCATCGGTACCGTAGAGGTAATCGACACGACCACCGAGACCAAGTCCATTGCTACCATCGGCAACCTTCTCAGCATAGAACCACTGCTGGCCGAGCTGGAGACGCTTTGGATAGGTGTTGAAGCTAAAGGGATTTGCATACGAATGGTAGCCGACGCTGGTCCATCCACCGATGTTAAAGCCAGCGACGGGTTTGCTAAAGAGTTTCCAGGGGTCGCTCAGCGAGCGACCGGTTCCAAGGATACCCATACCAAAGAGCCCGCTGGATCCGCACATCGAATCGCAACCGCCAGCAGCACCGCTGCCGATGTCGCAACCGGCAGCACCGCTGCCTGCAGTGTCGCAACCGCGACCGAGTCGTCCGCCAAGCGCTCCGCCTAGAGCAGAGCCAAGACCTCCGGCCGAATCGCACGTGCCTCGACCTGTTGCGTCGCAGCCATTGCCATTGTTCGAAGCGCCCGTGTTGTCGCACGCTTTTCCATTGTCGCAGTTAGTTGCCGACGCTTGGACAACTTCACTGCTCATTTTGTTTGTTGCAGCGCTGGCAACTTTGCCTGCGCTTGGGGTAGCTTCGTCATAGTAGCTGTAGTACGAAGCAGGTGCGTAGCGGGGAGCGGCATTTCGGCTTGTTTGACCGAAGGCCGATCCCGAGATGCATGCGCTGGCAATCATTGCACTGAGCGCAATTCGTTTGATCTTCATAGTTCTGGAACTCCTCTCCTGAACAAAACTCGGCGATGCGAAAGCAGTTGAATCTGGGCCTTCAACACTGATGGACCAATGCTATTTACCGAATGCCCATGCCGCCGACTCCCCGGCTTCCTGCCCGGTGGTAGAAAGCGCTCCGGTTCATCCATGAACACTCCGATAGAATCAATTGTTCGGTGTTTTCCTTTGGTAATATTCACACCAAAGAGGTATTCTCACGCTCCGATTGCAACGAAAATGCCGGGATTTGTTAATCTGTTCCGGTTGTGCAAAAATACCTGCCCCGCCCAGTGACCCTGCGACCCCTCTAACCCTCCGGGATCCTATGATCGATTACCAACTCCGAACGCGACTCGTCGCCGGGGAACAAGCCATCAAAGAGCTCGGAGCATTAGCAAAACAACTCAACGCCAAGCGTGTCTTGATCGTCAGCGACCCTGGGGTTGTGGCTGCAGGGATCTTTAAGATCGGGGCCGAGCAGATTTCCGACGCTGGACTCGAATGGTTCGGTTTTCATGAACTGGCTGAAAACCCCAGTACCGAGCATGTCCAAGCCGGCTTGCACGTTGCCCAAGAGTTTTGTCCCGATCTCTTGGTTGGACTCGGCGGGGGGTCGAGCATGGACTGTGCCAAAGGGATCAACTTCCTTTACTCCTGCGGCGGCAAGATGTCGGATTATTGGGGGGTTGGCAAAGCCCCATCGCCGATGCTACCGATGATCGCCATCCCGACAACCGCAGGCACGGGCAGTGAAACGCAATCGTTCGCTCTTATCAGCGATTCTCATACACATGTCAAGATGGCCTGTGGTGATCCCAAGGCGGCTCCTGCTGTGGCGATTCTCGATCCGCTCCTAACGTGTTCGCAACCTGCAAGAGTCACTGCTCTAACTGGTATCGATGCATTGACTCATGCGCTCGAGTCGTTCGTGACGACCAAACGCAACGCCATGAGTGATTGTTATGCAAGGGAGGCTTGGATGCTTCTGGCTCGAGGATTCCCTCGTGTGATTGAAGAGCCTTCGGACCTCCAAGGTCGCTCTCAAATGCAGCTGGGTGCTTCGTTTGCTGGAATGGCGATCGAAGCTTCGATGCTCGGAGCTGCCCATGCGCTAGCCAACCCGTTAACTGCCTATTTAGATGTACCTCACGGCCAAGCCGTTGGAATGATGATGCCGCATGTGATCCGCTTTAACGCCTCGTGCGTCGAGAGCCGTTATCGGGAGTTGGTTCATTTACTACCTGAGGTATCTCCATCGGATCGACGTGTCGCAAGTGAAATACTAGCGGATCGCTTTACCCGTTGGCTGCAGATTGCTTCGATGGCAACGTGCATCGAGCAGCTCGATGGATGGAAGGCTCGGTTTGAGAAAGACTCAAGCGCCTGTGGCACCGAGGATCTTCTTGAGGCGATGGCTCAGATGGCGGCCAAGCAGTGGACCGGTGCATTCAATCCTAGGCCAGCCCAAGCCGACGATTTTTTAGCCATCTACCGGGCCGCACGCACGGTTTAGACCGTGGGCGATTTCGAGCATGGAATTTCCGGCCAGCCTCGACGAATTCTTGGGTTGAACCTGTGATTCCAGGTGTTACCCCGATGAATTCAATTACAATAGATCCCCCGATGCATGACTTCCATGGCCAACCCTACATTTTACTTTTGATGATTCAAACTCCATGAGCCAAACCGATTCAAGATCCGCTTTGTCCTCCGACGCCAACTCAGCCGCCCAACTGACGGATCAAGAAGTCCGAGCGATTGACCAGTTGCGATCCTCTTACGATCGGTTTTGCAACGAGCTAGCCAAAGTCATCGTTGGCCAACGCGAAGTGATCGAACAACTTGCGATCTGTTTATTCGCTCGTCGGCATGCCCTTTTGATGGGGGTGCCTGGCTTGGCAAAAACTCTATTGGTCAGCAAGGTCGCAGAAACCATGTCGCTGGGTTTCAATCGGATCCAGTTCACACCGGACTTGATGCCGATGGACATTACCGGTACGGATATCTTGCAAGAGACCGCTGAAGGCCGTCGTGAATTTCAATTCATCCATGGTCCCATCTTCGAAAACATCATCTTGGCCGACGAGATCAACCGTGCACCACCAAAGACACAAGCTGCATTGCTCGAAGCCATGCAAGAGCAGCGTGTGACGGTGCTCGGCAAGACCTACGATTTGGAGTCGCCCTTCATGGTCTTGGCCACGCAGAACCCTGTTGAGCAAGAAGGCACCTATCCACTTCCAGAAGCCCAACTCGATCGCTTTATGTTCTTGATCGAGTTGGATTATCCCAACGAGCAAGAAGAGATTCAAATCGCCAGGACGACCACCGGCGACGACTTGGTCAAACTCGATGGAGTTCTCAGCGGAGAGGAGATCATGAACTACCAGAGGCTCGTTCGACGTATCCCGGTAGCGGATCATATTTACGAGTACGCAGCCAAGCTAGTGCGTAAGACTCGTCCTCAAAGCGAGTCGGCCCCCGAGTGGCTCAAGCCTTTTGTCAGCTGGGGTGCTGGACCGCGTGCGGTGCAAAACTTGATCCTCGGTGCCAAGAGCCGTGCAGCTTTACAAGGCAGTTACATGGTTCGTTTGGAGGATGTCCAGTATGTGGCCAAGCCTGTACTGGTTCACCGTTTGATCACAACATTTGCGGCTCAAGCCGAAGGGGTGACGGCCAAGCAGATCGTCGCTCGACTCATCGACGAGACCCGATAGCGTCATGCTCAACGTCACCCGATCTTTTCTTGATCCTAAAGTCATCTCGCGATTGGCCGCTGTGCCTCTGAATCCTCGCTTTGCCATGCAAGGTACGGTTTCAGGCCGTCATGCTTCGCCCCACCGAGGTTCGAGTATCGAGTTTGCCGAATACCGCAAATACGTCCCTGGGGACGACTTGCGACGCCTCGACTGGAGAGCCTTCGGTCGCACCGACAGGTATTATGTCAAGGAGTTCGAGGCCGATACGAATCTGCGACTGTGCGTGGTTTTGGACACCAGTGGTTCGATGGGTTTTTCCTCCAAAGGGATGCCGACGAAGATCGACTACGCTCGTCGGATCGCTGCCACACTCGGATACCTAGCGGCCCAGCAAGGAGATGCCGTAGGGCTCACCACCGTGGCCGAGAAGATCGTGCAAAACATTCCGACCAAGCGATCTGCGGCACACTTGAAGCTCATTCTCGATACGCTCGAAAAGACCAAGCCTCAGGGTGAAACACTTTTGCCCGCTATTCTCGACGAACTGGCCGAGACGGTTCGCCAGAGAGCCTTGGTCGTGATCGTATCGGATTTCTTCGTTGCCCCAGAGGAACTCAAGAGATGTTTTGAACATCTGCGGTTTCGCAAACATGATGTGGCAGCTTTCCACCTGTTGGATCCGCAGGAGATCGAGTTTGCATTCGGCAGACCAGTGCGATTTGTCGACATGGAAGGCAACACGTCGATCTTTGTCGAGCCCAATGAGATCGCCGATCGTTATCAAAAGGCGCTCAATAATTATCTTTCAGCCATGCAGAAAATCGTTTTGGAAACGGGAGTCGACTACCACCGAATTCAAACCAGTGAGTCCTACGAGCATCCACTGATGAGATTTCTCGTGGGGCGGACCCGAGCAAGAGGGGTGCGATGAACTTTCTGCAACCTTGGATGCTCTTGGCTTTGCCCTTGGTAGCTATTCCTATCATCATCCATTTGGTGAACCAGCGACGCTTTCAAACCGTCCCTTGGGCCGCGATGCGTTTTTTGCTCGAGGCGACCAAGATGTCCAGTGGCTATACCAAACTGCGTCAGTGGCTGATCTTGGCCATGCGCACGATGGCTCTCTTGGCTTTGGTGATGTTCACTGCTCGACCACTCACGAGCGGCTTGTTGGCTTTGCTCGGAGGGGATGCAAACCGAGTAGCGATTGTCATTTTGGATCGATCACCGAGCATGGACGAAACGCCTGCGGGGGGCAACTCGACGAAACTCCAGCAAGGGATCGATCAACTTGCCGAAACCTTCAAGACCCTCGGTATACAACGCATCGTTCAGATCGACCCTCTGACGGACAAACCCGAAGAATACAGCTCGATTGTGCAATGGCTCAGGGCCACCCCTAGACAAGCTTGGACGGCCACGAGCGACATACCGAGTCTGATGGAGAAGGCACTCCTATATGCCAAGAACAATCCATCGGGCAATACCATGGTCTGGCTTTGCTCGGACATGCGGGATAGCGATTGGCGAAGTCAAGACGGACGATGGAAAGCCATCCAAGACGGTTTTCGCTCAATCGCCCAGCAAGTTCGATTTTCGATCTTGGATCTGTCGGGCTCAAGCACCACCAATCGCGCCTTGCGGATCACCGATGTGCATCGCGTCGAGGCCGATAACGGCCCTGAGCTTTCCATTAGCTTTCGTATCGACAAGCAAGTCTCCAGTGCTGGGGCTGGTGGTTCGAATGGAGATAATGCGCAAAGCACCGAGCCGATTCCCGTCGAGATCGCCGTGGGTGAGAATCGATCGATTGTCCAAGTCGAGTTTCAGGGAAACACCGCCCAGTTGACCGACTATCGAATCCCTCTCGAAAAGGTTCCTGCAAGTCTTGATACCACCGGTTCTAGTGCCGATGCATCGTCGCAGGGTTGGGGTTCGATCCGACTCCCGGCCGATACCAATCCCAGCGATGATGTCGAGTATTTCGTTTACGAGAGATCTCCCAAAAGACGAACGGTCATTGTGAGCCAAACACCTGAATTGGTTCAAGCAATTGAATTGTGTGCGAGTATCGCTCCACAGCAAGCCATCGAGTGCGAAGCAGAGTCGGCCAGTCTGGATCAATTCGAATCGATCGACCTAAGCACCGTCGCGATGATCGTTTGGCAGGAGAACTTGCCCACAGGCAAACCGCTTGAAGCCTTGACGCGATTTGTTGCAACCGGCGGACAGCTTTTGATCTTGCCACCGGAGAATGCCGACGGTTCTGAGGCTTTCGGAGTGCGCTGGGGAGCTTGGGAGTCCCTTCAAGAAGGACAAGCTAGCAGCCCTGTCGAGAATGAAACGGCTGCCGAGGCTCAGCGGAATCGACTGGCTCGTATCGCCCAGTGGCAGAACGATTCGCAGTTGCTGGCCAATACACTCAGTGGAGCACCGCTACCGGTTGGGCAACTGGGGATTCGCCGAATTTGCAAGCTCGATGGTAAGTACGAGGCGTTGGCTTCGTTGCCTGACGGTAAAGCGTTTCTAGCAACAGCGCCTTTATCGGCCGAGGATCCCACGCCGATTACCCTATGTGCGACAACACCCTCGGATCGTGATTCGACTTTGGCAGGCGACGGGGTCGTCTTGTATGTAACGATCCAGCGAATGCTCACCGCCGGGGCTCAGCGGGTCGGAACGACCAAGAATGCTGCAGCGGGAACCGAGCATCGATCGGTCGACCCGACCTCCAAGCTTGTGCTTGGGAGTGATGCGGTCGTATCGAATGAGTACGCCATGCATTCGGGGGTCTATCGAAGCGACAAGACACTCGTGGCACTCCATCGCGACAGCGAGGAAGATTCCTTGAGAAGTGTCGATTCCCAGAACCTAGAACGCATGTTCGGCGATCTGCCTTGGGCTAAAATCGAAGCAGGCAAGCGGGCCACGAGTTTGGTTCAAGAAATCTGGCGTTGGTTCGTCGTTGCGATGCTTGCGGCTCTGCTGATCGAAGCGGCTTTGTGTTTACCTAAGGTGGCCAAACGCAAGGCACCGTCTTTGTTGTCTGCAGGCTGAGTTTAAGGCATAAATTTAACAGAGCGATCTGATTTCGATGGATGTTCAAGGATCCCAGGAACTATGGGCAAAGAATTAGCCGAGACCTACCGATATTGCCCTGCTTGTGGACATCCCCGGGAGTCCTTTGAACCGTTGCGTCCGTTCCGATGTACAAGCTGCATGCATGCGACATTTTTTGGTCCAGTCTCTGCAGTCGGAGCAGTGGTAACCAATGACCAGGGGCAAGTACTTTTGTTAAGAAGAGCCAACGATCCGGGTAAGGGGATGCTTGGCATGCCAGGAGGATTCGTCGATCATGGGGAGACGGCTGAAGTCGCATTGAAACGGGAAGTGCTCGAGGAGATCGGCCTGACGGTAAAATCCTTCGAGTACCTGACCTCCCAGCCAAATACCTATGTCTATCGCGGAATCACCCTTCCGGTGCTCGACCTTTTTTATACCGTCGAGGTCCATCACGGACAGATCGAGTTGGTCGATGGCGAGATCACCTCGTGGATATGGACCGAACTGAGCGACCATGTGCTCGATCAATTGGCCTTTGTCTCGAACCGTGCGGCCCTTAAATTCTATCGCGATAACCGAATGGATACTTGAGCAAGTCAGGCCAGGATTCGATGTGCCGACGGTACGTCGAGTGTCTCCCTACGGACTTACCAACCACCAACCACTAACCACTAACCACTCTCAATTGTATGACTGCATCGATCAACAAATACTCGTCGCGTATCACCCAGCCCAAGAGCCAAGGGGCCTCCCAAGCGATGCTCTATGCGACGGGTCTTAAGCCTGAGGACATGAACAAAGCCCAAGTTGGCATCGCAAGTGTTTGGTTCGAAGGCAACCCTTGCAATATGCACTTGTTGGATTTGGGTTTGCTCGCGAAGAACTCGGTCCAAGCTCAAGGGCTTGTCGGGATGCGATTCAATACCGTTGGGGTCAGTGACGGTATCAGCATGGGAACCGACGGTATGTCATTCTCTTTGCAGTCTCGCGATCTGATTGCCGACTCGATCGAGACGATCATGGGGGGGCAGTGGTATGACGGGCTGATCGCCATCCCTGGTTGCGACAAAAACATGCCTGGTTGTTTGATTGCTATGGGCAGACTCAACCGTCCGGCGCTGATGATCTACGGGGGAACGATTCGAGCTGGCAAATGGAATGGTCACTCGCTGGATATCGTCTCGGCGTTCCAGTGCTATGGGCAGTACATCGCCGGTCAAATCGATGATCAAACCCGAGAAAACATCGTGCGCAATTCCTGTCCGGGAGCAGGTGCTTGTGGTGGCATGTACACGGCCAATACCATGGCCTCGGCGATCGAGGCCCTCGGAATGGCACTGCCTTATTCAGCCTCGATCCCAGCGGAGGATCCGGCCAAGAAAGACGAATGCGACCGTGCAGCAGTGGCGATCCGAAATCTACTTGAAAAGGACATTAAACCACGCGACATCATGACTCGCGAAGCCTTCGAAAACGCGATGACGATCGTCGTGGCTTTGGGGGGATCTACCAATGCCGTTTTGCACTTGCTGGCTATGGCCCGAAGTGTCAACGTTCCACTGAGCTTGCATGATTTCCAAGAAACCAGCAACCGAGTTCCTTATCTGGCCGATTTAAAGCCTTCTGGCAAATTCGTACAGGAAGATCTCCATTCGATCGGTGGAACTCCGGGGGTCATGAAATACCTACTGGCCGAAGGATTGCTCACGGGTGACTGTTTGACAGTAACGGGCAAGACTTTGGCAGAGAACCTAGCTTCCCTGCCGGGACTCAAGGAAGGCCAGTCGATCGTTCGCAGCGTCAAAGAACCGATCAAGCCGACGGGTCACATTCAAATCCTTTTCGGGAATCTCGCGCCCGAAGGTGCTGTGGCCAAGATCACCGGCAAAGAGGGGTTGGTCTTCTCGGGACCTGCTCGTTGTTTCGACTCCGAAGAGCAGATGCTCGAAGCCCTCGAGCAGAAGAAGATTCGCAAGGGGGATGTCATCATCATCCGATACGAGGGGCCAAAGGGTGGGCCAGGGATGCCTGAGATGCTCACCCCGACCTCAGCCATCATGGGTGCTGGCTTGGGCTCGGATGTCGCACTGCTTACCGATGGACGATTCTCGGGAGGCTCGCACGGATTTATCGTCGGGCACATTACCCCAGAGGCTCAAGTGGGTGGTCCGTTAGGTTTGGTGCAAGATGACGATCACATCACGATCGATGCACAAAACAATCGGCTCGATGTGGCTCTGAGCGATGCTGAGCTTTCCAAACGGCGTGAAAAGTGGGTTGCACCGGCCCTGAAAGCCACGCGAGGGACTCTCTACAAGTATATTAAGAACGTCAAAAGCGCTAGCGAAGGCTGCGTGACTGACGAATAACTCACCCCAGGAGTCAGTCGAAACGTGGCCGGACTTGAATGGATCGTCGTTGGCTTGATGGTGCTGGTCAACGCACTTTTCGCGGCTTATGAAATCGCATTGGCAAGTGTCACTAAAGCTCGATTGCAGGCTTTGATGGATCAAGGTCGCTTCGGTGCGCACTCGGCGGTTATCATGAAGGAGCGTATCGAAAAAAGCCTCGCTGTGGTCCAGCTTGGGATCACCATCGTGGGGCTTACCGCAGGCGCTACCAGCGGTGCTAAGGCATCCGAGTCTTTGTCTCCGATCCTGCAAGAATTTGGATGGAGCGAACGGATGGCCGATGTCATGGCCATCGCCCTTTTTGTGGCCCCCCTTACGATCGCGACGATTGTCGTAGGTGAATTGGTACCAAAACTTTTTGCTCTTCGAAACAAAGAGTGGGTCTGCTTGACCCTCTCACCATGGGTGCGAGGGTTTGCGATTCTCGCTTGGCCTGTGGTATGGCTGCTGGAAGCCAGTGCGTCGGGTTTGATGAACTTTACCGAACGGCTTTGGAGCCCATGGTCCACCCAGGAGTCCAAGACCGAGGCGATCGAACTGCAGGAACTTAGAGCCATCGCAAGTTTGGCTCGCACATCGAGTCTGATTGGCTCTCGGGAAGAGAACATCATCCTTGGCGCAGCGAGGCTAGCGAGTCGTACGCTCCAAGAGATCTCGCTTCCAGCTTCCCAAATCCACGTTCTACCTCTGGATAGTACCCTGAGCGAATGCTTGATCGCAGCCCATATGGATATGCACACGCGGTTTCCAGTGGCAAAGGTCAAGAGCGATCCACAGACGATCGTCGGTTATGTGACCTTCAAAGACATCGTTTCGGTCATGAGGATCAATCCCAGTGAGCCGACAATCGCAGGGATCTTGCGTTCGATTCCCAAACTCAATCAATCGCTTCAGATCTCTGCTGCTCTGGAAAGACTCCTCAGGGAACACACCCACATAGCACTCGTGAGCGACTCTGCTGGAACGATCACTGGGATGATCACCCTCGAAGATATCGTCGAAGAGTTGTTGGGAGACATCCAGGACGAATACGACATGCTTCCGATCCATGCAGTGAAGTCTGGCCAAGGTTGGCTTGTCGGAGGTGGGATCTCGCTAGCAAGGCTTAAAGAGCTCACCGGCCTGGAGCTCGATCAAGCCGATGTGTTTCCTAATCTCAATGCATGGGTTTCGGATCGCCTGGGGCATCTGCCCATCGGTGGAGATCTGCTCGATTGCCAAGGGATTCGAATCCTGGTTCGAAAGGTTCGCCGACAAAGAGTGTTGGAAGCGTTAGTTTCCCGCTAGTGGTTCGATCCACAAAGAATCCGGATCCTCATCGGATTTTGGTACTGTGGGTATCTCCGGCAGAATGAACTCGGCCACTCCCCGAGCATTGCTAGGTAGCTTGGCAAAAATAGTCACTTCGCGGACATTGCGATTTCCCGAGGGGAACGTGACGCTACCGTTTCTAGCGACGAAAGCAAATAGAGGAATCGAAACGGTTTTTCCGGCCGGTATGCCAAAGGGCTCGGATGCGTAAAATTGGTTGTTACGGCCCGATTTATTGAGCCCGACGGTTAACTGTCCCCAGGATTCCGACGTAGGATTCCATATGCTGATGGCGGGTACGAGTTTTTTCTGCCCTGGATTTTTTTTGTCTTCAACCCACATCCCATCGAGTCGCACGCGTGCCGTAAGTCGCGGTTCGGGAATGGGTTTGAAAAGGAAAAACAAGCCCAAGCCCGATCCGACGGGAATCAGGATTGCCCCAAGAATCAGGAGCGTCAGTGTGAATCGACTCAGACGAATCCCCGGATGCTTCGACAAACTTTTGCTCCTAAGAAAAAATGGTGTCCGACGAACTCCATTCAAACTCCCTTCGAATCCTCGGAGTACTATGGTCATCGGCACGAGGATGTCAACGCTCAAGCTCTACAAACCGCTAAATCGACTTTGCAAATAACCACTGTGTCCCAAAGCCTACGCGACCAACTTGCCAAAATTGAATCGGATTTTCTCGTCCAGGCTATGAGTGATGGATCGAGTTTGAGATCCCTTTTGCTCCAACGCGATGAGGTTACTGGAGTTTCTCCTGAAAACTCGCTTGCCACGTCGATCGCCCAAGGGATTTCCCTAGCCCGAACGATGATCGAGTCCCCTGTTTGTCCGATCGTTGCGGTTTTAGGGATGCTCAATGCAGGGAAGAGTTCGTTGGTCGCGACGTTTCTTTCGCAACCGAAACATGCCGATGTGCGTCGGGTCTTGATCGGTTCTGCGAACACCGAAGGGACGCATCGCTTCGTGCTATGGTTACCAGAATCCTGGAAGAGCAACTCGATCATTTGGGAGTTTATTTCGAACCGTTTGACTCAAGTCTTTGGCTCTGTGCCTGAGGAACTATCGAGCGATCCACAGCAGGCCGCGATGCAATACAATGATCTTTCCATGCGAGATTTGGTCGACGCCGATGGCAAGTCGCTTCGGCGAAGCTCCTTGGAGATTCCCTTGGTTGCGACCGACCCACAGCTTGATCGACTCGGTGTGGCACTTATGGATTGCCCGGATGTGCAGACCGGTTTGATGTCCGTTGCGCAAAACGCCTCGACAAGCCAGCGACTGACGCGTCTAGACGAACTGTCGATGGCCGCCGCAGAGGCTCGGTTCTCAGTGCTCGAACGCTCTTCGACTATCTGCAGTGCGTACATCGTCGTGCTACCTGCCAACGCCATGCACGATCAGACGGTCAGTCGCTTGCTCAAGATGCTTGAATCGAAAATGCCGCATGTGCAAAGGATTCTCGCGGTAAATCGTGTTCCGCGAAAATACGACTCGACACAGATCGCTCAGGAGATGAGCACTTTGTATGGCTTCTCGACACCGAGTCGTATTTATATGGCGTATCATTTCGAAGGCCCCGAGCGGCGTGAGAAACTTCGGTGTTTGCCCAAAGTACTGCAAGATCGCAAGGATACTCTGTTGCCTTCTTTCTATCGGATCGATCGCTCGCCGATTCCCCAGCCGCCCGAGCCTATCGATGATTCTGCATGGATGCTGCGCCTAGGAGAGCAGATTCAAGGAAACGCTCTTTTGGCCGATGCGATCGAATCGAGTTTGACGACACTCAAGATCTCCTTGAGCCGAGGCCTTCAGGCGGCTCGCGCATGGATTGCTGAGAGCAATCGCAGATTGTCTATGGTGCATCATGTGATAGCTCAAGCTTGCTTGGACTTTTCGCTCGATCCGTCCTCCAATGCATCGAATCCAAAGATTCGATTGCAGGTATCCAGGCAAGTCGTTCAGCAGATCGCACAGTCTCTTGAACGGACCGCACCCTGGTGGGCCAAACCTGGCCGCTGGATGCAAAAACTCGCACAGGCAAGCAAGGATTCCGTTGGATATGCAACTTCATGGATGAAGATGCCCTCGTGGATGCTCGATCGAGGCAACGCGGTGGGCCAGTGGGCTCGATCCCGATTGCAGCGAGGTGAAAGCGGTAAAGTAGTCACCGCCGATGTACTTTTGGATGCTTTGGCTCGCCGTGACCGCGAAGGGATCCTCGATCTTGATCGGCCAGGGGATGATCGCCAAAAGATCCGTGATGCATGCCAAAGAGCTATCGAGCGTTTTCAAGCAGAGAGTTCCACGCAGTTGGATCCACAGCAAGTCGATGAATTGACCAAACGGCTTTGGGAACAGATGCCTATGGGCAAGCGAATCCTAAGCGGAGTGGCACCTGCGGGGATCCTGTTCGCACCCCTTTTGGCCGTGATCATGATCCCGTTGGACTTCGGCGGTTCATCGGTCCTGGTCTTTGCATCGCTCAAGGAATTGCTCTTTGCAGGTGCCGCTGGATTTGGGTTGATGCTCGCAAGTGGCGATGGGATGCCCCAAATGGCCGAAAGCGAATCGGCTTGGCAACAGCTATCGGATTTGGTCGCAGTGCTGACCGATGAACTAGGGTTGCAGCGCAAAGCTCTCGAAGATCCAACACAAGTCATGCTCGGTGCAATTCCTCGGAAGCTTGCCCCAAGTTCCATAGCAGCTAACATGCAGAGTTTTCGATGTGTGCATGGAGTCCCTTCTGCCCAGCGCCAGACGCAGGTGCCAATATGGGATTCTTTAGAAAGATCGCTGGATCGCTTGCACCAAACCGACACGCAAAGCAACCAGCAAGTCAATCAAGGGGATAATCAATAGCCATGGAAGATCATTTGCAGATGGTTGAGCGAATCGAGGTCGCATCGCAGCAACTTCTGGGTTCTCACCCGGTTCGATCGCAGATCACGCGATGGTGTGAAGAGTTTCGCCAAGCTGCCAACGATATCATGCACGATCGAGGCGTCTCGCTACCTTGTTTTGGAATCATTGGGGCCAAAGGGCAGGGCAAGACGTGGGTCGCAAGGCAGTTGGTACTCGATCCGGCCATCTCTCAATTCTTGCCCAGCGGTGTGTTGGCTAAAGAGGCGACGACCAAGTTGCATTGGATTGGTCCGACATCCCCGGATGCCTTGGATACGGCACGTGAAGTCTACTTGGCATGCCCGGCCAAAAGCATGCTCGACTTTAATCGCCCTTACATGGTTCTGGATACACCAGGATACACCGACGAGGATCCAAGTGCTGCGGCGATAGCCAAGGAAGCCATGAGCTTGGCCCCGATCAAACTGCTCGTTGCTCGCCGAGATCAATTGCGTAGTGCGATCCATGTTCAACTGGCCGCGTTGACCGAAGGCTCGGTTTGTTTGCCGATCATTACGTGTGTTCCTCAATCTGAAATCAAAGGCGCCGGAAGTCTTGCGGGCAACTTGCAACGAGATATCGAGTGGTACACAGCGGCCTTGAGCACCAGTGCCCCAGGAACCCGTTTCTTGGAACCGATCCTCGTGGGAGACTTTGAAGCCATGGGTGACGAACAGGGTATCGCGGGCAAGTTGCAAAGCGATCTTACCTCGAGGCTTGCTCACGAGGATCTCAAGGTAGCATCGGCGACCAAGTCGCTCAGGCTCAGGACTGCTAGCGATCGGCTCAGTTCCAAGGTTTCGGAGGCAATTCACAGCCAGGTTCCGCAGCTCGCACTGGCCATCACCCAGCTTGCATCGACTGCCGATGCATTGCCCAGCCAAGCCATCGAGATGGTGCTCGGGTCGAAGCATGTTCTTCGCAATGCGATTCGCGATCGCATTCGAGGGGAGTTGATATCAGGCACTGGCCTTTTTTGGTTTCCTTACCGAACCCTTCTGGGTGTCTTGGGATTCACCCATGGAGCTTGGGATCGATTGATCCTATCGATGACCGGTAGCTTGCCATCGATCTTCGGTACGTTTTTAACTTGGGCAAAAAACCTGAGCGCTTCGCGTCAGGCCCATCAGGAGTTGCAAGAGGGGATCAAGGAGTATTTGACCAAGCAGATTCAAGATCGACTATTGCCGGCGCAGCAGGAGTTTTATCGGGCGATCGATCGTATTGGCGGAACGAATCGCGAAGGGCACCGGATCGACTCGGGTCTGAGGATTCGCATCAGCGGTATCGATGCGCTTCAGGTTCATGCTCGCGGAGTGTTCGACGAGACGCTTAGCAAATATCGAATTGGGCGTTGGTTGTTGCAGTTGCTGGGATTGGTGGCTTCGGTGGTCTTTTGGGCATTGATGGCCGGACCGATCATCGCTATTTATCGGCAGTATTTCCTAGCAACCATGCATGCTTGGAGCCAAGGGACGAAAGACCTTTCTGAGTTCCCGAGTCCCAAAGCCACGATGATGCTCACGGCCTTTGGGATATCAACTCTGCCGGTACTGATCATTGCGATGCTAGTGATGGGTTGGTTTCAGAGGGCCAAGCGTCTTGATGCGATTGCCGAGG
This sequence comes from Planctomycetaceae bacterium, assembly GCA_021298315.1. Lineage (GTDB taxonomy): Bacteria > Planctomycetota > Planctomycetia > Pirellulales > Pirellulaceae > JBKCUI01. The sequence continues at coordinate 37,998 of JAJTFC010000003.1, read as the reverse complement.
AGATCTACTCGGCGGAGCTTCAGAAGGTAGAAACGCTTAAGCGAGATGGGACGATCAAGCTTTACTACGAAGACCCCTTGCTCCAAAGCGCCGAGTATTTGACCTCGCTGTAATGCTCTGTGAGTCCTGGCAGTTGCGATTATGGAACTCGAAACTCCTGAAGTTTACCGGCGATTTCAAAAGCGATTTCTAGGGCTTGCTCGTAGTTTAATCGAGGATCGACTTGGGTTTCGTAAGCGACATCCAGATCCGATTCGGTCAGCTTGCGAGACCCACCGGTGCATTCGGTGACATTGTCTCCTGTGAGTTCCAGGTGAGCTCCTCCCAAGCTTGAGCCACAGGCATGGTGGATTCCAAACGAGAGTCGCAATTCATCGACCACGTCGTCGAAACGGCGGGTTTTGCGCCCATGCTGGGTCGCTATGGTATTTCCGTGCATGGGGTCGCATACCCACAGCACACCGCATTGGGCTTTGCGAACCGCTTCAATAATCGGTGGCAACTTCGATTCGATTTGATTTCGACCCATGCGATGGATCAGAGTCAGTCGTCCGGGTTCGTTGTCCGGGTTTAGATGCTTGGCTAAGTCGACGACTTCGTCGGGCTGGGCGCTTGGGCCGATCTTGACCCCGATGGGGTTTTTGATCCCACGAAAGTATTCAACGTGGGCACCTTGAAGTGATCGGGTCCGTTCGCCGATCCAGGGCATATGGGTTCCCATGTTGTAGTAGCCGACACCTCGGATGCTTGCGCGCGTCAGGGCCGACTCGTAGGGCAAGAGCAGAGCCTCATGCGATGTGAAGAAGTCAACGCGTTTGAGTTCGTTGACTGTCGCTCCACCAAGAATGGTTTCCATGAAGCGAAGTGCAGAGCCCAGAGAACTGACCAACTCGCGGTACCGCTTGGCCACCTCTCCCTTGACTTCATTGACAAAGAGCAGATTCCAGTTCTCTGGATGGTGTAGATCGGCAAAACCACCTTCGCTCAAGGCTCGGATGAAGTTCAAGGTGGCCGCAGATCGCTCGTAACCTCGTACGAGCCGCAACGGATCGGGTCTTCTAGATTCAGGGTTGAATTCAAAACCGTTGACGATGTCACCCCGATAGCAAGGCAGTTTCACACCGCCGACGACTTCGGTATCGCTCGAGCGAGGCTTGGCATATTGTCCTGCGATTCTTCCGACCCGAACGATCTGCTTGCGAGATGCAAAAACGATGACCAAACTCATTTGCAGCAGGAGTTTGAGCTTGCTTGCAATCTGTTCGGTCTGGCACTGTTGGAAGGATTCCGCACAGTCACCGCCTTGGAGCATCCAAGCTTTACCGAGTTGTGCCGCTGCGAGTTGATCTTTCAAGTGATCGATTTCCCAACTGGTCACAAGTGGAGGAAGCTTTTCGAGCTGCTCAACGGCTCGTTGCAGTTCAGCTTGGTCAGCGTAGTTGGGTTGTTGGGCGGCGGGAAATTGCTTCCATGAAGCGGGAGTCCAGGTATCGTTCATTCGGTGGTTCAAGAAAGGAAATGGGGAGCTTTAGTATCCGCCGGGAGTCGAGAAATCGTTGGATCCGGGGGCAAAGTCGTTGTGGTACTCAGCCGCCTTATTGAGAAACCTTGTATAGTTTTTCTCCCAAACAAGATCGACATCGCCGATCGGGCCGTTTCGCTGTTTAGCAATAATGACCTGCGCTTGTCCAGCAAACTCTACAGCTTTGTCTGGTTTATGGTAGTACTCTTCGCGGTGGATAAACATCACCACGTCAGCATCCTGTTCGATAGCACCCGATTCACGAAGGTGGCTCAATCGTGGTCGATGGTCCTTGGAGTCTTCGGCTTGACGGTTTAGCTGAGAGAGACAAAGTACAGGAACATTTTGTTCGCGGGCGAGCATTTTGAGTCTTCGTGCGATTTTTGCGACTTGTTCTTGGCGTTGGTCTTTGGAGTTATCCGGTTCGATCAGTTGCAGATAGTCGATAACGATCAACCCGAGTTTCTTTCCGGTCTTTTGGTTTTCCATCTTCGATATGCGTCTTGCCACCGCAGCGATTTCGCTAACGGTCCGGCTTGGGGAATCGTCGATGAATAAAGGAGCGACAGAAATCTCGGCAGCGTTCTTGATGAGCCGTTGCTGTTCTTCGTGAGTGATCGTGCCCACACGCATGCGTGAACCGTTGACCCTAGCGATCGAGCACAAGAGTCGGTCGACAAGTTCGATCGAATTCATTTCCAAACTGACAAACAGGGTAGGGGCCTGTTCCTTCATCGCGACTTGTTCGGCGATGTTCATGGCAAAGGCGGTTTTCCCCATACTCGGGCGAGCTGCCAGGATCACCAGTTCGCCGTTGTGAAGCCCGCCGGTCATGGTGTCGAAATCCCTAAAGTGGGTCATAACCCCCGAGACGAGTTGTTCGCCCTGCATGCGTGAGTCGATCCGCTCGAGGGACTCTTTGAGAATCGCCGATACACTTTGAGCTTGGTTGGCACTGCGGTTGTCTTGTATCTGAAAAATCTCTTGCTCGGCGCTGGCGAGCAATTCCTTGGGTTCAATGGTCGTATCATAAGCGTTCTGAAGGATCTTGGTCGACGCCTCGATCAATCGCCTGACGACAGCTTTGGACTGGACGATTTCAGCATAGTAAACAGAGTGGGCTGCATTCGGAATGCTGTGGGCCAAGTCGGCTAGATATGGAGCGCCACCGATGAGTTCGAATTGATCGGTGGATTTCAGTTGATTGACTAGAAGAGCGATATCGACACGCTTGCCTGAGTCGTACAAGCCTGACATGGCTTGGTACAAAATCCGATGCGCGTCGTCGTAGAAATCATCGGGTCTGAGCAGCAGTGTCAACTCGTTGAGACAGTCGGAGTTTAGCAGCACACACCCGAGTACGGCTTTTTCTGCCGTAAGATCGTAGGGGGGCGAGCGTCCGATCAAGGATGCTCCATCGGTGCTCGAAGCCTTACGGCGTTTTTGGCTTTGTTCGCCTCGGTCGCGTCGATTCTCAATGCTCACGATCCACCGCTCCGTCTGGGTCTGATGCTCCTGGGGAAACTCATTGGCCAGATTCTATCCGACTTGCTCGTTAGAAAAATGCAAAGCCTAGATTTTGTGGCTCTGGAGTTAGCCGGCCACCATTCCGGCCTTTAACCGCTCTGCAGTCGTGATTGTATTGCTGGGATCTCTACGGAGCACCGAAGGGATCGTCGCTACTAGCACCGACAGGAGCCGACGAGGGAGCTCCGAAAATATCGTCGTTGCTGGTTTTTGGGGGGGCTGCAGGTTTCGCACCCGGGCCACCCGCACCTGCTTTTGTAGCTTCAGCGGTCTTCTTGCTAGGATTAAAAATCGTTGGTTGCAAGGCCCCTTGTTCCCGCATGCAACTGATGTGTCCGTCCCTGGTTGCAATGAACAAACGGTCTGTGATGCTATTGGGTATCACCACGTCAACCAATGCAGGGGATGCTCCATCGACTTGGCCATCGGAGACTCGTAGCCGACTGAGTGAGCCTCGATCGTTTTGTACATACAAGTGCTCTTTGCCCACACCCAGGATTTGATCGACGTGCCCAACATAGCTACCCCAAAGCTGAGTACCAGTCTTGAGATCCAAAGCCACTAAGCGTCCGTCGTCCGAGAGGATGAACGCATGCTTGCCATCGCTTACTGGGGTTCGATTCGTCGGCATGGCAAGATTCACTCGCCAGAGGTACGAGCCTGTGCGTGACGTTGTAGCGTGGATGACCGTTCCATAGATACTTGTGAATAAAAATCCTTGAGGCGTCGCGATAGGCTTGCTCTCCAATGGCTCGTCGAGATTGACCTTCGACCAGAGCTTTGGCACGTTCTCATTGTGGACCAAATACATGGCGTTCTTGGATGTCCAAGCCATGAATTCGCGATCTGCAGAGATCGATAGACCATTGCGGTTTTCGACACCTGCTCGAAGGATCACCGGAGCGATCACTGGATTGTCGACGTTGTAACCCACCAAACGTCCTTCGGTCGAAGGAACAATGATCCGCTTTTCAAGCGATGCTGCCGAGCCTGCAGGTGTAAAGGCAAGTCGTCCGGTATTGATCATGTTGCCGGTCTTGAGATCCATCGCGTAGAATGCATTGCCATTGACGACCGTGACAAAATCATCCGAGACACCTGGACCGTAGATGTTCAAGTCAGCTCGGGGTACGGAGCTTTGCCAAAGCAGTTCTCCTGTCTCTCCATCGATCGCAGTGACCACGCCATTGCTCGCTAGTCCGACGACATAGGTCACAGGTTGGCTGACGACCTTGGTGGTGGCTTTTTTGCCAAGCACAGCATAAGTCTTGATCAGCTTGTCGGCTTGTGCCTTGGCCCCTTCGATACCCAATACAGGCACAGCTCCAGAAGACTTGCCTTCAAGGATCCTCTTGTCGAGCGCCTCGCGGTCAACTCTCCTGGCATCGATTCTTTCAATCAGCCGATTTCCGACAAACACATCGACATACTCGCGACGGTCTGTCGAGTGGGGCCAAACAACGAGACTGTCGGCTCCCTGGGCAAGTCCAGCACCACCGATGCTGTTTTCCCACATCAGCTCCAAACCCAAAGGAGCAATCGATCGCTCGTTGATCTGCGCTCGGGATGAACCGACAAACATGCACATGGCAAGTATCGTGAGCAAGTGCACAAAACGGCGAGAATCAATCGGTTGTTGGTTGGTCATGCTGGGTCTCGACCTAAGACTTAAAAAAGGGAAGCTTCCGAAAGTATCATCGTACTCAGCAGCCTTGAAAATGCGAGTTTTTTCACTTCAGCAGGAACTTACCGTCTCCTCAAAGTCAATTATTCGGGAAATTCATGCAGCGCTAGCCGTTTGACTTTCAGTTTCGACAAGTTTTCCAGAGAATCGCCAATTGCCGTCGTATCCCGCACGGTCGGCAAAGCTTAACAGGACAAAACCATCAAGCCCGATTAATTGGCAGTAAAGCTGGAAAAATCCAAACTTAGCGTCGGAAAATTTGACGCTTGGGCCAAGCCTGTTTACGATCTACAGATGGAATTTAGAGTCTCAAACCAGGAGCTCGGTAATCGAGGTTGTTCATGGCACGCGATCGCAATTTGTATGTTTGGCAGGCTTACGTCATTGTCATGTCGTTTGTCAGCCTGCTGTCTATCGGGGCTCTGTGCTACGTAATCTTCCAATCCGGAACCAATTCTAAGACCGTAGAGGCAATGAAAGCCCAAGCATCGGACTCCGATGGAAAGCTTCGAGAGGAATTAAAAAAAACCGACTTGCTCAAAAGAGTTCTGGGTGCCAGTTCCAAAACATTTGACCAAGCTGGATTAGATCAGCTATCGCAATCGTTCTCTGGCGATGCCGAGATCGCCGACATCCAGAAGAAGTATGTCGCTGACATGGGACTTCTTGGTCCAAACGTGACCGATAAAAGCTATGTCAAACTCGTTGAGACCCTCATGCAAACCGTTCGCGAGCGGAACCTACAAGTCGACGCTCAAGCCAAACGAGAAGAGGATCTCAAGGCCAAATACGACGCGACGATTAAGCAGGAAACCGAAGCCCGAGAGGCCGAGCGCAAAAGAGCCAATGAACTCGCTCAGCAACTCGAACAGACCCAAGTCGCCTACGCACAAAAAGAGAAAGAGCGCCAAGACGAGATCACCAAGATCCAGCAAGATCGTCAAAAGCTCGCACAGCAAGCTGAAACCGAAAAGAGAACTTATCTTACCGAGATTGACAAGTTGACCAAAAAACGAGATGAGTTGGCCAAGCAGAACGAAGTACTCGGCAAACAACTCGAAGAGATCAAAGGCGAGGACTTCCAATACGTCCAAGGGAAGATCACCGAAGTCGTCGACGGTGGTCAGACGGTTTATCTGAACCTCGGCCGAGCCGACGGCTTGCGTCCTGGCGTTCGATTCGCTGTCCTTGATGACGACACTTCGAAGGTGGCTGATGTTGCACCCAAGGCTCGCCTTGAGGTGGTGGAAGTCAATCAGCAGACCGATCACCTTTCCCGCGCTCGAGTATTGCCCGATCGCTTTCCAACGACGATCCTTCGAGGCGATCGAATCTACTCCCCAGCGTGGCAACCAGGCCGCAAGGTTTCTTTTGGATTGGTCGGTAAGCTAGATATCAACGGTGACGGCAAAGATGACCGTGACACGGTCAAAGCTCTCATCGCTCAAAATGGTGGCGATGTCTCGGTCGATTTGCGTCCCGATGGACGAATGGAAGGAAACCTTAACGTCAACACGCGATGGTTGGTTGTCGGCGAGGAATTCAAAGTTCTCGGTGGACAACTCGACGCAGCCAGCGAAGTCATGGGCAAGCGACGCTTGGAACTAGAGCAACAGGCCAAGTCGATGGGTGTTAGCCGGATCAACCTCGATAAACTCATGGGATATCTCCGCGGATCCAACGATGAAGACATCGTACCATTGGGTAGCGCCACGCGTGCCGACGATTTCAAACGCCGTGATCCACCACCCCCGCCAAGCAAAGGGAGAGTCTCCGGCTTGTTCCAAACTCCAGACGGCCAAGCTTCTCCAAAGTGATCGCTTGATCGATCGTCAAAGCCATTGAATCGATCGCTGATGCTCGGTCATCTGGTTGATGTTCAAACCCAAGACGGAATCAAACTGCACGGATTCCTATCGAGTGCCAGCGGGGATCGCAGCTGGATTTGGCTTGTCATTCACGGGGTCAACGGAAACTTTTACGGCAGCACTCTCCTGAGTGAGCTTGGTCACTGCGTGCAAGGGCTTGGGCACGATGCACTGTTAGTCAACACCCGAGGCCATGACCTTGCAACCTTTGGGTCTGCCGACTATCCGGCCCGTATGGGATCGATGTTCGAAACGATTTCTGACGGTCAGGTCGATCTGGCAGCCTGGATTCGATTCTGCAAACAATTGGGTTACCAGAACATCGGATGCATTGCCCATTCGCTCGGGGCGGTGAAGGTTTCGTATGCATTAGCCCATGCCGAGAGAGTCGCCGCGCTGGACCTTGCGAGATTCGTGGCAGTTTCTCCTCCGAGACTCAACACCGAGTTGCTTTTAAACGACTCAGCCAAACGAGAGGTCTTCGACCAGCAGTTGCAGGAGGCAAGAGCCTGGTGCGACAAAGGATTCCCTCACCATATCATGCGAGTTCGATTTCCATTGGCCAATTGGGTCTCAGCCGAGACTTTTTTGGATAAGTATGGTAGCGGTCAAAAGTACGATTACTTTGCTTACTGGTCAGAGATCAACGTCCCGACTTTGTGGGTTTTCGGCCAGCAGGAAGTCCGTCATGGATCGGTGAATTTTCGGGATATGGATCAGCATCTGCTCAATGCCTTTGAATCTGGCAACCATGGGGCTCATCGCCTGAGTGTGATTCCTGAGGCAGACCACTCTTACCGGGGTAAACGCGACTTGCTCAACGCTGCGATCGGGGACTGGATCCGATCGGATTCATAAGAAGAAACACGAATGAAGCCCCTTTTCGCACCGGCGCGGATCGACAAAACCGCAGGGGCGTCAGTGGGCACCCCTTGAAAACAGGCTACAATCCGCAGTGTACAAGCACGCTTTAGCTCTGTTGTTTAACTTCCCAACCCCAATTACAACCCACCATGACCTCCGCCTCCCCCGCTTGGCTAGCAAGCCCCAACGACATCTCTGAAGCCAAAAAAAGACTCGATCAGCATACTTACGAGACGGTTCAGTGGCATTTTCACGAATCGACTGGCTCCCCTTTTTGGCTTGGCAAGAAAGCGGAGTTGAAGTTCGATCCGCTCAAAGAAGTCAAAGGCTTTGACGATCTGAAGAAATTCCCCATGTTCGAAGACGAGTGGCTCCGAGGTGGACCCGTCGAGCGATGGATTCCAAAAGGTCTCGCTGGAAAACCAACCTATGTGTTTGAAACCGGCGGAACCACAGGGATCCCAAAGAGTCGTGTTGTGATCGATGACTTCCGCATCGATTACGAACTCTTTAGCCATACTCTCCCTGACGATTATTTTCCCAAGGGGGCCAACTGGCTGATGCTCGGTCCGTCGGGGCCAAGGCGTTTGCGACTGGCCGTCGAGCACCTGTGTCAGTATCGAGGAGGTATCTGTTTTTGCATCGACCTTGATCCCCGCTGGGTGATCAAACTCATCAAGAAGGGTTGGATGGAGCATCTTGAGGAGTACAAGAAGCACTGCATCGATCAAGCGATTACCGTCTTGACAGCCAACCACAACATCAAGTGCATGTTTGCCACTCCAAAATTGCTCGAAGCCCTCGCGATGGGGTTGGCCGAAAAGGGGACCACGATCCGTGAATGCGGCATCACCGGTATCTTCTCCGGCGGAACGGAATTCACTCCGCAATGGACGCGGTTCTGTGTCGAAGAACTCCTCGAAGGTCTCCCAGAACAAAGCGGTGTGTACATGACACCCACCTACGGCAATACCTTGATGGGATTGGCTTGTTCGCGACCGATCACCGACCAAGACAATTACACGATCGCTTATTATGCTCCCGAGCCCCGAGCCGTGGTCGAAATCGTCGAATTCGATGACTCCAACAAGATCGTCGAATACGGAAAAACTGGGCGAGTGAAACTCTACACCATGACCAAAGAGTTCTTTGTGCCAGGCTTCCTCGAACGAGATGAAGGGGAACGCGAATTGCCTTTTGCCAAGTACCCTTGGGACGGTGTCTCAGGAGTTCGGCCCTACCACGGTTTCGCTTCCTCGACGACCGTCGGCGTGTACTAGATCTATCAGCCTCGAAAAGAACCATTGACCCATGTTAACCATTCAGCCACTGCGTTGGGGCAAGCCCTACAACTCACTAGACACCTTCGACGTGATCCATTTCGATACCGGTGAGGCGATCGCAAAGATCGGACAAGTCACCGGCGGGATGGTGCAACTCGATATGCGCAAGGCCGAGCAAGCCAGGAAAGCTCTTCGTAAGTTTTCGTGCGAGGATCTCATCGAAAAGTGCCAGAAAGCCGCGCAGCTTTTCGAGCATGAACCACTCCCGGTTGGTGATGGAATCCAGAGCGTGAGCGACTTTATCTATCAACAGTCGGCTAGTACAGGTTTGCCTGAGCACATGTGCCAGAGCAACATGAAGAAGAACTGCTTTGTACTGAGCAACATGGGCAAGATCCTCGATTGCCTAACCAGGGGGCTGCCGCTGAGCGTCTACACCCAAGGTTACGGGGAAGAGGGCCGAGGCGTCACGGTCAGCTATCAGTGCCAATCGCCGGTGCTCGGTGCGGTTCTTCCAAACAACTCGCCAGGGGTGCACACGCTGTGGCTCCCTGCCGTTCCGCTTCAGGTTGGGCTGGTTCTCAAACCAGGTTCCCAGGAGCCATGGACCCCCTACCGAATGATCTCCGCATTCATCCAAGCCGGAATTCCGGCAGAAGCCTTCTGCTTGTACCCAGGTGGACACGATGTCGGCTCGACGATCATGAGCAAGTGCGAACGCAGCATGATCTTTGGAAGCGCCCAGACGGTTCAGCAGTATTCAGGAAACCCGAGGGTTCAAGCTCACGGTCCCGGGTTCTCGAAGATCCTCTTGGGGGATGATATCGTCGATCGATGGGAAGACTATCTCGATATGATGGTCGAGAGCGTTGCGAGCAATTCCGGACGCGGTTGCATCAACTGCTCGGGCATCTGGGCTTCTCGTCACACCAAGAAGATTGCCGAGGCCATTGCGGCCAAGATCGGGCCGATGGAAGCACTTCCGCCTACCGATCCCAAAGCCGAGTTGGCCGCTTTTACCAACAAGCAAATGGCGACAGGGACTTGGGCGATGATCCAACAAGATATTGCCGAATCGGGCGTTACCGACATGACCGCTTCGTATGGTCCAAGGCTCATCGAGAAGGAACGCTGCGCGTATCTGCGACCGATGGTCATCCATGCAGATTCACCCTCGCGAGGAGTCGCTGCCAAGGAGTACATGTTCCCGTTCGTATCGGTCGTCGAGTGTCCGCAAAAGGACATGATCAAGTCGATTGGTCAGACTCTCATCGGTACGGCTTTGACCCATGATGCCCTTTGGATCGACGAGTTGACCAACGCTGTGAACATCGATCGACTCAACATCGGTTCGATTGCAACGAATCGACTCAATTGGTTGCAACCCCACGAAGGAAATCTGACAGAGTTTCTGTTCCGAAACCGAGCTTATCAGATCGCAAAGTAGGCAAGGCGCCTGAATCAACCGATACCGCAACTAGGCAGCAGTTTGTCCGCTCCCCAGCGGACAACGTCTTGTGTCGGTAGTCCTGTCTCGTCTTGGATTCTCTGGATCTCATAGCGGGCTTCCGCGTCGCTTAGTCCATGCGAGTTGATCGCAATGCATCGAACTCGCACAGGCGCTAACGCTCCTCCTGCGCATGCGATGCTTTCATACATGGCAACCACATCCTTAAGAGGCGGAATCTTGACCCATTTGAAGTCCCGCAGATGATGCATTTGGGCTCGATGGACCACGACCAAGTCGGTAGGTTGGGCACCACGCAAAAGCGGGAGCGTAGCAGTCGATGCTGGGTTCAGCAGTGAACCTTGCCCCTCGATAAAGACCACATCGCGATCTTGCGAGCATGCGATGAGTTCTTGCTGAACGGCACCCGAAGCAAAGTCGACTCGGATGGCATCCAAAGGGATGCCATCGCCTTCGAGCATCACCCCTGTTTGCCCGGTTGCCATGAATTTCGAACGAACACCTTTGGCGACTGCCGCTCTATGGAACGCAATGGCTGCAGACATCTTACCGATCGACATGTCGGTGCCGACAAAAAGAATCCGTTTGCAATCCAGGAGTCGGGCAAGCCCCATACCCGAGACGAGTCCGGTGGGTTCTTTGCGTATATCCCAGATCCAGTGGCCTTCTTGGACATGGGGAGCCAAACGTGGATCGCTGGCTAAAGAGGTGTGCAGGCCGTTTAGGATATTGAGTCCACCACCAAGCGAGACTTGCATGTCGGGAATCCAATCCTCGGGCAGTTTCCCTCCGAGGGCTGCAAGTCCCAGAGCAAGCGTCTGCGGTTTGTAAGCGAGTGCTTCTTGGGCGCTGGCCACGATAGGGATCGGATGATCCAAAGGGATCCCGGTCAATTCTGCTAGGTTGCCTCCCGCAGTGAGTCGATCGATGACCACCACGCACCTTTGAGGAGCAAACCGCAGCAGCGCCAAACCCGTCTTGCCATGGATGCCAGTGATACCACCGTGCAAGAGGATGGCCAAGCGATCGTTGGCGTCGTATTGGGGATGTCTAGGCATGAGTTACTCCAAGTCCGGGTATTTGACGGTTGATTAGGAATCCATCGTCGAACGGGCAACCGACGAAGGGGTCGTCTTTAAGGTTTAAGTGGCTATCAAGATCGACATAATCAACGAGGCTAGCGAGTTGATGGGCGGCGGTGTTTCCTAGGCTCGTTTGGGAGTAACATCCTAACATCAGTTTCAAGTCATGGGCACGGGCCGTATGGATCATTCGAAGTGCTTCGGTCAGTCCTCCGCATTTGAGAATCTTGATATTGATTCCGCTACAGCGACCGACAAGGCTGGGGATGTCTTTGGAGGTGCGGCAAGCTTCGTCGGCCATGATCGGCAAGCTGGAATTTTGATGGACTTGCGCCAATGCATCGAGATTTGCTGGATCGGTCGGTTGCTCGATATGATCGACACCGCGCTGGGCTAGCCATTTGGACATCTCGATTGCATCGGAGATGCTCCAACCGCCGTTGGCATCGACACTGCGATGGACATGATCAGGAAGGATTTTCTCAAGTGCTTCGAACATCGCCTTGTCGGCAGCGATGCCTTCGGGGTTACCCATCTTGACTTTGACGGCCCGGATCGTGCCTAGTTCGAGCCACTGTGCCCATCGTTGCTGGGCCGCTTGGGGGGACTGGATCCCGATCGTTACCGAAGTTGGCACAGGGGAGATTTGCGACAGGCCGAGCAATCGCCAAACGGGCTGACCGGCGGCTTTGCCGCACCAATCCCAGATCGCCATGTCGATACCAGCGATTGCTGATGAAGCGATTTTTTGCTCGACAAGAGCATGGTGGATTTCCTCTCGCTGCCAGGGGTCGAAAGCCCTTAGGATCACCGTGGCTCTGGAGAGTTCGTGATCGAGAAAATCGACAGACTGGGTTGTATGCGGGATCGAGAACTCCGCCGCTTCACCGAACCCTTCCATTCCGTCTTTTAAGATGCGAATATGCAAGTTTTGAGAACTCGCTTGGGTCCCTCGGCTGATGGCTAGCGCGACGCGTTTATGGACTTGGAAACCTCTATAAGTTAACTTCATCGTTCCACTCCATTCGAAAGTGCGGGCCGATTTTTGGGATATCGAAGCGATCGCCGACGACCTTCCAGCCGCTGGCAGAGTAAAAAGCCACCGCCGACTCTCGTGCCTTGCACCATAGTTTCCAATGATGCTTCGATGCAAGCTTAGCCACAAAGGCTAGCAACTGCGTGCCGATACCTTGACCCTGTAGTTCACTTAGGACAGCCATGCCGCGCAACTGAACCCAAGTCTCTTGGGCTTGGGTATGCTCGGGAGGCATGAGGGTCAAGCATCCGACGGGTTGGGAGTTGCAATAAGCCACGATGTGAAGCGTATCTGGGTTATCGTCACCTGCAAAGAGGGTTTCTTCGTAGGGGAGTTCCAGTGGTTTTCTCAGGACCAAGTAGCGGACATGACGAACCTGAGTTATCTCGTCCAAACCGCGAGATGGACGGATCGTTACTTCCTGCATGCAAATCATCTTTCAGGCCAAAGCAAGAATACGGTCGCGAGTAGGTTCGCGTCTAAATGGATTTTTTCCCAAACTGCGTTTCCAATTCAGAGGCAAGTGCCTTGAGTTCCAAGGGATCTTTTGCTGCCAATGCCTCCTGAGGCGACTGGCAAATGCCCAACTGCCTCTGAAAAAACCGTATAAGGCCGATGAGTTCCCCTAATTGGATTCCCTCTTGTCGCCCCTCTTGTCGCCCCTCGACTAAGCCTTCCTGACGCCCCTGTTCTCGTCCCTCAACAAGACCAGCTCTGATCAACCATTGCTGGTCGCGTAATTTTTTTTCGCGAGCGTCATACATGTCTTTATCCTCCGTTATCCTTGCGATTCGGTCGATGGTGTCGGTTGCTTTGAGAAATGCGGGTTGAGGGAACAGATTCCGAAGCGTCTGAAGATCGAATTCATGAGCATGTCGTAACCAAAATAACCAGCGATCCAACAGGCTAGCTTCTGCTAATTCGCTCCTATCAAGATTGTACCATCCAAGCTCTAGAGTGTGAATTTCCGGCGTGTTCGAAAGTATTTTACCCGACTGTAAATCGGCAAAACGAAAGGCATGATGCACCTTAGTCGAGTCCTTCCACAGTTTATCTTCAATCAAGCAAATCGTGAAAACGGGTTTGAGGCACAAATAATCGTCTCCTGATCTGAGTTGGTCGACGTAGACTCTACACCCATAATAGACCAACCTTTGAACTAAGCTTTCAGCGACGGAAATCTGCATCTCGACGTCGTAAATCCAGCCTCGCTGGTCGGACGCTTTGATATCTAAAATCGAGAGTTTGTCATCCATGAAATCCTTCGTATTAAATGGATTTTCAATTCTCAAGTCGACAATTGGATTCCGTAAATCCAAAATCGCATTGAGCAAGCTCACTAGCGCGATTTTATTGGCCGGCGTGCCAAAAGTCTTCAAAAACGCGAAATCATTCGTCGGGCGGATCCCAAGTGGCCCCATCTGAGTGAATCCTTCCTTAGTACACCGATCCAGTAACGTTTTGGTGTGTGAAGGTCGGATTTTAGCGAGATGCTGTATTTCATGCCCGATTTTGGCACGACAATTTTCGCAGAGATGTTCTTGCTACCCAAGGGTCTTGCTGCCCAGTTAACAGATCTTTGCAACAAGACAACTCCGCAAGCCGCTATCGGCCTGGGATCGGTCGCCACTGATTCGAACCGCGAGAATCGCCCGGGCCCAACGAAGAGTTTCCAGAGGAAAGTCGCCCAGAAGTTCCCGGCCTTGCATCCGGCAAACCTCCACCAGAAATCATGCTGCCACCAGGATTGGCCGCCATCCTCGAACTCGGATTGCGACCCTGCAACTTGGCTATCTCTCGCTCGCTCTCCCCGAGCCGCCGCTCAAGTTGCACGTTGCGCTGTTCGAGCTCTTCGGCCCGCTTCTTTTGACTTCGGTACTCTGAGAGCAACCGCTCACTCTCAATCTGGTACTGACGCATCGCATGGTTACCGGGCCACTGCTGACAACCAACGCTACTTGCTACCATGCATAGCAAAACGCACAGCAACACGCCTCGTGTTGGAACAGCTTTTCGAGCCCCTGCTTGCATGGAACGGTTCCTGTGGACTTACCCAATCAAATACGCCCCAAAAGATGTAGCAATTCCAAGGCGACAAGCGGAAGACCATTTTCCAGGAAAAAAACGGCATCAAGCCAATTGAATACCTAATCTCAAAGGATTGACAGCAATTCGGCGGCAAGAACAACCCATCCACATGGTTCTGGGCCCCGAAGACAAGATTCCCATCGCGCGTGCAAGGACCGGGCCCATCGACTATCATGAACCGAACCTCCTACCGCATATCCCCACCCCCCCCATACGGCCAATCCCTCCACCGACCATGCGTATCTCCCCTGCCGCCAAGCTTTGGATCGTACTGCTTTTGCTTAGCACTTGGCTAATCCCCCTCGGCCTTGCCCAAGACTCCCCGCAAGTCGATGCACGCTCGATCGAACTTGAGAAGTCTTTTTCAACTTCGGTGCAAAGCGTTGTTCAGAAATATTGCAGCAAGTGCCACAACGAAAAGCTTAGCGAAGCCGAAGTCGATCTTACCCAGTGGGCCAGTTGGGATCATGTGAAAAAACAGACTCGCACCTTGGCACGTGTCCTGGAGCAATTCCAAACCCAACAGATGCCTCCTCCGGAGGAACCTCAGCCTTCATCCGACGAACGCCAAGCTGTCATCCATTGGATCGAACGTTGGCTTGCACTCCAAGCCGAACGGTTCGCAGGGGACCCAGGACCCGTCATCCTCCGAAGACTCAACAACTCCGAATACACCAACACCATCCGGGATCTGACAAACCTCCCGGAGATCCAGCCGGCCAAAGAGTTCCCCGCAGATAGCGCCGCTGGCGAAGGTTTCTCGAACACCGGTGCAGCACTGGTCATGTCCCCATCCCTGGTCCGTAAGTACCTCGATGCGGCCAAGTCGATCGCCGAGCATGTTGTCTTGCTCCCCGATGGAATCACCTTCGCAGCAAACCCCTCACGCTCGGATATGACCAATGCAACGCTCGATGAGATCCGCCGTTTCTACGCCCCTTTCAGCGATCAATCAGGAGGTGCGAAAGTCAATCTCCAAGGAATCGTCTTTGAGACCAACCAAGGTGGCCGACTGCCGATCGAGAAGTATCTTGTAGCTAGCTTGAAAATCCGCGACGCTCTCCATCGAACCCCCCAAGCCAATCCGCAAGACGTTGAAAAATCGATCGCATCGATCGCCGCTTCCGATGGACTCAACGTAAAGTATTTAACCACACTGTGGAAACAACTGAGCGATCCCAACGCAAAAGGACTTCTCTCAACGATCCAAAAACGTTGGCAAGCCACCCAACTCGATGCACCCGATGCGCTGATCGCCGAGGTGCTTTCGTGGCAAAAAGCTCTTTGGAAATTCTCAAGCGTCGGACACATCGGCAAACGCGATGGACCTAAAGCTTGGCAAGAGCCAGTCAATCCCATCCGCAAGGAGCAGGAGCTTGTGTGGCCTATCGCCAAGGATCCAGGCACCCAAGACATCCTGATTTATCTGCAGCTCGCCGATGCGGGTGATGGAAATCAAGACGATGCAGTGGTGATCTCAAACCCGAGACTTGTTGCCCCTGGCAGACCTGATTTGCCTCTGCGAAATCTCGATGCGCTGGTTCGAACCTTTCAAACCCAGCAGAACATTTGGATCGGGCAAACGCAGTCGGTCCTCACGGCCCTCGATGGCTGGTTGGAGAATCCCCAAGGCAGATCGCTTGAGGAACTCGCCAAACAAATCCAAGCTCCCACGGTTTTGGTGAAGGCCTGGGCCCGCACCTTGGGCCTATCGGATCATTCCGATCCATCCGCCAACGCAAATCCGGATCGCAGGCGACTGGTAAACAAGTCCGAGAGTATGTCTGGATATGCGTTTGTCACCGGTTGGGTCGCTGAGGACGCTTTGAGCATCGTCGCGAACTCTTCGGATCAGCATGTCCGCATCCCAGGCAATATGCCACCCAAAAGTATCGCGGTCCATCCATCTCCATCCCGATCGATCTGTACGTCATGGAAGGCTCCCTTGCCCTTGAACATTGATTGCCAAGCCTTGGTGCGCCATGCGCATACCGAGTGTGGTAATGGGATCGCTTGGAGATTAGAACTCAGGCGAGGTACGCTGAGCCAAGTCCTCTCGTCGGGTTTTTCGGCTGGGGCCAAAGATGTACCGATCGGGCCTCACAAGTCGCTCAGAGTCCGAACGGGTGATGAATTGGTGCTGGTGATCGAACCTCGGGACTCGAACCACTCGTGCGATATGACTGCCATCGACATGACGATTACCAGTTTGCAAACGGCAAGCTCACCCGAAGAGATTTGGAACCTCAGCCAGGATCTGCATCCAAATATTTTGGAGGCCAATCCCCATGCCGATTCCAAGGGACGTCAGGGTGTATGGGAGTTCTTCACCGAACCTGCACTGGGCAATAAAGCCTCGAATCAAAACGGTCTGATTCCCCCCGAAAGCCTTCTTGCCAAATGGCTCAATGAGCCCGATGCCTCGGTTCGCAAGCAACTCATCAGCGATCTTCAAAAGTTGTTGCTCGATCCAAATAGCGCACCTGCAGATAGCCCCGATGGATTGCTTGCCCGTCGACTACCTTCGGCATCCGGCCCGTTTTTTATGGCTGCGATGGAATCCAATATGCAGCCCAATGTGGAGGATCCTTCGGGAACCGATAAGTCTTCGGATTCGGTTCGTTACGGTTGGAGCGCATCGATGTTCGGATCCGAAGTCGAAGGTGCCAAGCTCAATGATAACCAGGCCCTGGTGCGGGCACCAGAAATCATTGAGATTCGATTGCCCGCGAGCATCGCCGCAGGTGCCCAATTGGTCGCTTCGGCCTCCTTGCACCCAGTCGCCGGAAAAAATGGGAGTGTTCAAGTTGCTCTCAGCGATCGGAGGCCCGAGCAAGGCAATGCACCCATCCCCAAAACCGACATCGTTGCGAAAGATCCCAACTGGACCAATGTCTCTCGTCAATTTCAAGTCGACTCCCCAGTTCTAGTTTCTTCAAGCGGCCTAGCCCAACCACGAATCGAGGAGTCCTTTGATCGCTTCCGGGATCTTTTTCCAATCGCGCTGTGTTACACCAAGATCGTGCCCGTCGATGAAGTCGTCACTCTTACGCTCTTTTATCGCGAAGACGATAAGCTCAGGAAGCTCATGCTCGATGACCAACAGACTTTGCAACTCGAGCGCCTCTGGGACCAGTTGCATTTCGTCAGTCAAGATGCCCTCAAGTCGGTCGATGCCTATGAACAGCTTTGGCAGTTTGCAACTCAGGATGCAGACCCAAGTGCGTTTGAACCGCTCAAGGAGCCGATCCTGCGCAAAGCAGCCGAGTTTCGCCAGACCGTGCTCGATGCTCAAGACAAGCATGTCGCCTCGGTCATAGAGTTTGCCCAGCGAGCCTACCGCCAACCGCTTTCCGACATGCAACGACATACGCTCGTGAGTCTTTATAAGAGTCTCATCGCCAACGATACGCCCCATGAGGACGCGATCGGTCTGATGGTCGCGAGGGTTTTGGTCTCGCCTGAGTTTCTCTATCGCGTCGAGCGTCCCACAGAGGGAACCGACAAGCCGACGGACATTACCGATTTGGAACTTGCGAATCGCCTCAGTTACTTTCTATGGGCTTCGATGCCCGACAAAGAGCTCATGGATTTAGCTCGATCCGGCAAACTTTCCGATCCGGCGAACCTGCGAGTTCAAGTCCAAAGGATGCTTAAAGATCCCAAAGCCCAGCGAATGGCTGTCGAATTTGGAACCATGTGGTTGCATATCCGAGACCTAGATGTTCTCGATGAAAAAAGCGAAACGCACTTTCCTGAGTTTGCTCTCATCCGAGGTGATCTCTATAAAGAAGCGATTTGCCTTTTTACCGACGCCCTTGCCAACGACCGAAGTGTGCTCGATCTGCTTTCAGGGGATTACACATTCCTCAACGGTCGGCTCGCAAACTACTACGGAATCCCCGATGTGGGCCCGGCCGATGCAACTGAACCTTGGCGCAAAGTCGACGGCGTACGCAAGTACGCTCGGGGTGGTATCCTGACACTCGGTGCGACGCTCGCCAAACAATCGGGTGCGTCGCGAACAAGTCCGATCCTGCGAGGAAACTGGTTGTGCGAAGTCGTCCTCGGGGAGAAATTGCCCAAGCCTCCCAAGAATGTACCGGTGCTTGCCGAGCTGCCCCCAGAAGGAATCTCCGAAAGAGAACTGACCGAGCGTCATTCAAGCGATCCTGCTTGTTCCAAATGCCACCAACGAATCGATCCTTATGGCTATGCCCTTGAAAACTACGATGCAATCGGCAGATTCCGTAAACTTGACGCATCAGGTAAAGCGATCAATACCACGACGCAGCTTCCAAGTGGCCAAATGATTCAGAATTTCGACGATCTGCGAAGCTACCTCGAAGTCCATCGCAAGGAGGACTTTGTTCGGCAGTTTAATCGCAAACTCCTGGGCTACGCTTTGGGTCGATCGGTTCAACTCTCCGACGAGCCGATCCTCAGCCAGATCATCCAGCAGCAAAGGGCAGGGGGGTGGAGTATCCAAGAGACCATCTGCCAGATCGTCCTGAGCAAACCTTTTCGGCAGATTCGAGGAAAAGATTTCCAAGACGAAGCCCTGCAGCAATAATACCAGAGTTCCATCCACAGAGCCCAATCCATCATTTCAAACCGAAGGTTCCATCATGAATCCAATGGCGAAATTCGACGCCCTTAGTCGCGATCCAGCCTCCTTTTCAAGGCGAGCTTGGCTCCGTGGTCTTGGGGTCACCATGGCACTACCTTGGATGGAATCCCTATCGGCTTGGGGAAGCCAGGATGCGTCGACCAAGTCCCCCGAAGCACCGGTGCGCTTGGCGATCCTTTTTGCCGGTAATGGCTTTCATGGTGGCGAGTGGTGGGCCAAAGAGGAGCAAGGAAAACTGCAACTTGGCCGAGTCTTAGCCCCATTGCAGGAGTTCGCCGATTCGACGTTATTTATCAAAGGGCTCTACAATGCTGAGGCCCTTAAGGGAAACATCCACAGTTCTCAGACAGGGAATCTTCTTTCAGGCGCTTCGCTGACTGCCGGTGGTGAGATCCGTTCAGGAACAAGCATCGATCAACTCTTGGCTCAAACCATCGGTCGACAGACCAAGGTTCCGAGTTTGGTACTAGGTTGCGAAAAATCCAATCCGTCGGTACACAAGAATTACTCGATGATCTACAGTTCGCACATCTCTTGGTCGAGCCCGACGACACCAACTCCACTAGAGCTCTACCCGGCTCTGGCGTTTGATCGGCTCTTTAAGGACGAGAACCATCGCGGAGACCAAAGTGTGCTCGACTCGGTGCTCGAACACGCCGGGGATATTCGCCGTCAGATCAGTAGCACCGATCGGCAAAAGTTCGATGAGTATCTCGATTCGGTCAGGGATGTCGAGCAGCGGATTGCCAACGCAGGAAAGCGAGGTGAATTGCAGGGATGGAAACCGACGCTCGATAAGCCCAATTTCGATCGGCCCGCCGACGGGATCCCCCAAGACATCTCCGAGCACATGCGGCTCATGTGCGATATTTTAGTTTTGGGATTCCAAACCGATACGACTCGTATCTCGACACTTAAACTCAACAACGACCACTCCTCGTTGCGATTCCCGCATCTAGGAGTCGATTACATGATCCACCACCTGCTGTCCCACTCCGACACCGAGGATTGGTTAAAGGTCAATCAGTTCTTCACCCAACAGATGGCTTATATCGCCAAGCGGCTTAGTCAAATTCAAGAAGGGGATCGCACGGCGCTTGATAATTCGATGATCATGCTCTGTTCGAGCATGATGACCGGTAGCCACGATGCCTCACAGCTTCCCGTGGTGATGGTCGGTAAAGGTGGCGGAAAGATCCAGACGGGCAAGGTGCTCGATTACCGCCAAAATCCCGAGCGCCAAATGTGCCGACTGTACATGTCGATGATGCAGAAAATGGGGCTCGAGCGATCCAGCTTTGGCGATGCGAAATCCGCCCTGTCTGAAGTCTAATTCATTACGCTTAAGCGAAACAAGAACGCAACTAGAAAGCCAATCCGATGGTTAAACTCGGTGCCCATATGAGCATCGCCGGTGGATATTACAAAGCCGTCGATGCAGCAGCTCAGCTCGGTATGGATGTGGTGCAACTCTTTACCAAGAACAACAATCAGTGGAACGCCAAAGAGATCACCCAAGAGGAGGTCCAGCAATTTTCCAAGTCGCTTAAAGAATCTGGTGTTTCCAACCCGCTTTCGCATGCATCCTATCTCATCAATCTAGCTTCTCCTAAAGACGAACTTTGGGCAAAGAGCATCGATGCGATGGTCGTCGAGTGGCAACGGGCCGCCCATCTCGGACTCGATGGCGTCGTCGTCCACCCAGGGGCCTTTGTCGAATCCAACGCCGAGTCGGGACTCGAGCGAATCGTCCAAGGTGTCGCACAAGCAGCCCAGAGGGTTGATTCGAAGGACTGCTGGTTGCTCTTGGAAAACACAGCAGGGCAGGGCTCCTGTTTGGGTTGGAGCATGGAGCAACTCGGTTGGATGCTCGAGCGAACCGGCGAGTCGATGCGTGTGGGTGTTTGTTTGGACACCTGCCATGCCCACGCCGCTGGCTACGATTTCTCGAGCGACAGCGGGTTCAAAGCCTGGGAGAAAGAAGCCAAGAAATACGGCGTGCTCGATGCCATCCGCGCCCTGCACTTGAACGACAGCAAGAAAGGATGCGGTTCGCGAGTCGATCGTCACGAGCATATCGGCCTAGGTACCATCGGACGCGAAGGCTTCGAGCGGGTTCTCAAGCACCGCGTGCTCAAGAAATGGCCGATGTATCTTGAGACAGAAAAAGGGCAAGACGACGATGGCCAAGAATGGGATGCCATCAACGTCCGTGTCCTCAGGGAGTTAGCGGGATAAAACAATGCTTCCACGCAACCTCTGGCAACAGTTTCTCTTAGTATCGGCGATGTTGCTCTCGTGGATGGCTTGGACCTGTGAGTCGTTGGCTCAAACGAGCGAACTGATTCGAGTCATGAGCTTTAACATCCGCTACGGCACTGCCAACGACGGCATCAATCGCTGGGATTTGCGCAAGGAATTTTTGGTCGAGACGATTCGCAACTTCGATCCCGATTTGCTTGGAACTCAAGAAACTCTCGCAAGCCAACGGGATTACCTTGCCCAGGCTCTCGATGGCTACGGCGCAGTGGCTGCTGGCCGAGACGATGGCAAAGAGGCCGGCGAAATGGCGGCGCTGTTCTATCGCAAAGATCGTTTTGAACCGATCGAACAAGGGCACATTTGGCTCAGTGAAACACCCGAGAAAGTCGGTGGCAAAGGCTGGGATGCAGCTTTGCCAAGGATCGCAACGTGGGTCAAACTCAAAGATCTCCGCGCGGCGGATTCCAAGCCAATCTTATTTCTCAATGCCCATTTGGATCACAAAGGGCAAACAGCCAGACTTGAAAGTTGTCGACTGATCCGCAGAGAGTTATCAAGGTTGGGAAGTGATTCTCGTTGGATCGTTACCGGGGATTTCAATGCGTCCCCGAGCGAGCCCCCTTACAGCGCCTTGTTCGACGAGTCTGCTGACGGCAAACTGCTCGATACTTACCGAGTGATCCATCGGAACCCTGAAGCCAACGAGGGGACTTTTTCATCGTTTGATGTGAGCAAGACAAGCGGACCGCGCATCGATTGGATCGGTTGCTCGGAGGACTTCCAAGTTCGATTGGCAAGGATCGATCGGACCAGTCGGGAGAGTCGGACTCCATCGGATCATTTTCCCGTGACGGCTGTCCTGCGACCTGCGTCCGATAAAGCAACTCTCCGGGTACTGAGTTACAACATCCATCATGGTCGAGGCGTGGATGATCAATTGTCTCTCCAACGCATTGCCAGGGTGATCCGAAACGCTGATGCCGATGCTGTGGCTCTGCAGGAGGTCGATCAAGGATGCGGACGCAGCGAGCGCATTTTGCAAGTGAAAGAACTAGAAAAACTTACCGGCTACTACGGCGTTTTTGGCAAGGCGATCGATTTCGATGGCGGAGAGTATGGCCAAGCCATCTTGAGCCGCTGGCCAATCAAGCAAACAGCAATCCATCGGTTGCCCAACGAGCAACAGACCAATGGGTCGATGCGTGAGCAACGGATCGTTCTCGAAGCGATCGTATCGAGCGAGATTGGAACGATCCGTTTCCTTGGTACCCATTTGGATCATTCCAAAGAGGACTTGAGGGAAAAGCAAGCTCGCGCGGTCGATGAATTGCTAGATCGGGTTTCATTCCCAGAAGCCAAGTCGATGGCAACGGTCTTGGCCGGTGACTTCAACGATGTGCCCAAGAGCAAATCGCTTGGTTGTTTCGATCAACGATGGTTGATCGATCCACGCAAAGAGAACTTGGTGTTGGCCACCTATCCGAGTCAGTCGCCTCGAACCAGGATCGACTATGTAGCAGTCAACCGCTCAGGAAGGCTTGTTCTCGATTCGCTAGAGGTATTGCCTGTGCCGCTTGCCTCGGATCATCGCCCAGTTTTGGCGGAGTTGGTCATCCCGTAGAACTCAAATCCTCTTGAACATCTTATCGAGTTGTTCGCGGGAGAAGAACAATGCGGTTGGGCGACCATGCGGACAATGGTGAGTATCGTGGTACAAATGCCGCTGTTCGAGTAACGCCGTAATTTCTGGATCGCTCAAGCGATCTCCGGCCTTGATCGCTGCCTTGCAGGCCATCATGTTCATCAGTTCGTCGAGCACGTCTTGCGCATTAACCTTTTTGCCCCCAGACATCAGAGCTTCGAGAACCTGCTTGAGCATCTCCTCTGGAGATCGCATGGACAAAATGGATGGATAGGCATTCAGGACAATCGTATCGCCTCCAAACGATTCGACCTCGAATCCGATTTCGGCGAGCATCTCTTTAGAATCAATTGCCATGGCCGCCTCTGCAGAGGTCAACTGCACAGTAGCCGGTACGAGCATCCGCTGACGATCCAGGGACTTCGAGAGAACCTTCGTCTTAATTTGCTCGAAGAGAATTCGTTCGTGCAAGGCATGCTGATCGATGATGACCATCCCTGCCTCGTCTTGGGTGATCAGGTATCGATTGTGGATCTGGAATCCGACCGCTCGGGAAGATCCCATGAGATCTTGGTCGCTACTGCGTTTGGTCGAAAAATCGATTGCCTCTAAAAGTGGATCGGCGTTTGGTGTAACTGGGGCTTGGGTTGGGCTCGCAGGGTTTGTCCAGGCCGTTGGAGCCATCGAAGCAGGGGATGCGATGATGGGCTCGCTTCTGAACGGATCGTTTGAAAATCCAGAGCTTGGGAAAGGACGAAAATCAGGCACGCTTTGTTGCGATCGTGCCCAGTCCATCAAAGCCGTATTCGATCCAGCAGCGGCTATCGAAGGTGAGTTGGCAGGTCCTATCGTTGGTGCTGGTAGCTGTGCTGCTTGCGGATCGATCCCAACGTCTCGGGCTTTAGCCACAAGGTTTGAGGTCAGGAATCGGTGCCGGATCGTATGCAATAGTCGACTGTAAATCGCACCGCTGTCTTCAAAACGAACTTCGACCTTCGTCGGATGGACGTTCACATCGACCGTCTTTGGATCTATATCCATTTGCAAAAAGCACACGGGCATGCGGCCTACCATCAGCAGGCCTCGATAAGCCTCAGACAATGCATGTTGCAAAGCTCGATCGCGGATGTAGCGTCCGTTGAGGAACAGATACTGCATCCGGTTATTGCTGCGGGATAGACTCGGATCGGCCACATAGCCTCGCACCTTGACCTTCTCGTCCTGGTGCTCGACAGATATAAGCGAGTCGGCTACTTCGTCGCCAAAAAATGCTCGTATCCGATCGGCCCATCTGCTGGTTTGTGGCAAGTCGTATTGCACACGATCGTTGCTACACAAAATCATGTGCACATGAGGGAATGCCAATGCGACTCGTGTAAAGGCCTCGACCACATGCCCCATCTCTGTCGATGGAGTCTTCATGAATTTGCGACGCACCGGTGTATTAAAGAACAGATGCCGAACCTCGATCGTCGTGCCGATGTCCATGGCGCAAGGCTTAATCGGCTCACGCTCGGATCCTTGGGCTCGCAACTCATATCCGCTGTCGCTCGAAGCGACGCGACTGCGAAGCGTCATGTGGCTGATCTCAGCAATCGATGCAAGAGCCTCACCGCGAAAACCCAATGTGCGAACATCGAAAAGATCTTCCGAGTCCTTGAGTTTGCTCGTCGCATGAGGAGCAAGCGCAAGTTCGAGTTGCTCAGGCTCGATTCCGCATCCGTTATCGCTGATTCGAATCAGATCCGTTCCGCCCCCTTCGACCAAGACCTCGATCAAAGTCGCACCTGCATCAACGCTATTTTCAAGCATCTCTTTAACGACACTCGCAGGCCGCTCGATGACTTCACCCGCAGCGATTTTATTGACCAGACTTACCGGCAGTTGTCGTATGATTGGCATCCGAGCGGCAAAAACTCCTTGGAAAGTGCGTCACTTTGACTCAAGAGAAACAAGTGAATCAATGAAGGCAGATCGGTTTCAGTGAAAGTATAAGCCTTCGGGCTAGACCAGCAACCCAAAAGGGCCCGGCCAAGTTCGCATCCTGTTGGGATTTGGGATACAATGAGGCCTTGCGATCCAACTTCAATGAAGCATGTCAAACTCGCGCCAAACTGGATTTCCACCAACCACTGCAAAACTGAAATGACTCTCCATCAGCATCCGTCACCAAAACCATCATTCGCCTCGTGCCCTAACCGCATTCTACTGCTTGCATTGGCCTGTTTCAGCATTGCTAGCAATCTGCAGTTGGTATTTGGTCAAGACGCAGCGTCAACCGCTCCAAAGGATCTGAGTAAGTTTTACGAGCCACGTGAATTTGTGGGTAAGAGCGGCAAGCCGCTCAAGTACCGGTTGATCAAACCGGTCGACTACAAGTTCGGAAAAAAATACCCGCTGGTGCTTTTTCTTCACGGTGCAGGCGAACGAGGAGAAGACAATGCGGTCACGCTCAAGCATGCCGCAAAGGA
Source organism: Planctomycetaceae bacterium (assembly GCA_021298315.1). Lineage (GTDB taxonomy): Bacteria > Planctomycetota > Planctomycetia > Pirellulales > Pirellulaceae > JBKCUI01. The sequence continues at coordinate 12,571 of JAJTFC010000003.1, read as the reverse complement.
TTTTGCAGCAGATGCCTTGCGAGCCAAGTATCCCGCCTATGTTTTGATCCCTCAGTGTCCGACCGGAAAAAAGTGGTCCGAGGTCGATTGGTCGAAAGACTCTAGCGAACTTCCGCAAGACCCAAGCGACTCGATGCAGAGCATCAAGGAGCTACTCGACGAGATGGTAGAGAATGCCGGAGTGGATAAAACCCGAATCTACATTACCGGTCTTTCGATGGGTGGCTATGGGACTTGGGATGCCATCGCGCGTTATCCAGGTTTCTTTGCCGCAGCCGCACCGATCTGTGGCGGCGGAGACCCAAAGACTGTCGAGCGGTTCAAGTCATTGCCGATCTGGTGCTTTCATGGAGCTAAGGATCCAGTGGTGAAGGTCTCTCGGAGCCACGAGATGGTCGAAGCGCTCAAGAAGATTGGCTCGCCGATCAAGTACACCGAGTACCCCGAAGCCCAGCATGACAGTTGGACTCAAACTTACTCCAACCCCGAACTCTACGACTGGATGTTCTCGCAAAGGCGCGAAAGCCAATAGGCAAGTAGCTTGCTGACTTATTGCAACGAACCAACTCGTAGATCTTTTTTTCTATGCTCCACCTGAGTTTCAGAAATTGCTTTCCTAGTTGCTTACTTGTGCGGCTAGTCGTTGTCTTGCTGGGTACCCATTGGGCTATTGCGCAAGAAGAGCCCGCTGCAAAAGACACACCTGAGCTTCCGCAGGCAATCGCTTGGGTCGACTTTTCCAAAGACATTGCTCCGATCCTGCGCGAGCATTGTTTGCAGTGCCATAGCGGCGCGCAACCTAAAGGAGGTTTTGATATCTCCGTTCGGCAAGCTCTCTTGGGATATATCACCCCAGGTTCGATCGACGAGAGCTCTCTGTGGACCGATTACTTAACGGCTAAACCGATCTTGGAGGATCCCGAGAGTTTGGTCATGCCGCCCGATGGGCCTTTGCCCAAAGCCAAGCTTGCGTTGCTCAAACTCTGGATACAAGAGGGAGCTAGTTGGCCTGAGTCCGACAAGCTTGATCCGCATTCGGATGGACCTTCGAAGGAGGCCTTAGGGGCCAACGCATCGACTCCTAGGCGCCTATACCTTGCAGTCGGTTACCTCCATCCAGCCGTGGTACACTTTCCGGTCGCTTTGCTTTCGCTGGCCGGTTTAGCGATCATCTGTTCATGGATGTTCGGTCAAAGCTGCGTACGTTTTGCTTATGCATGCCTTGTCCTGGGGGCAATCGGTAGCGTTGCTGCGGCGCTGATGGGTTGGTCCTTTGCGGAAATTCGAGGGCTCTCAGGCTGGACCGAAATGATCACTTCCAGCAGTGGCGAGCAACAAACCAACGAGTTCTTTCACCGTTGGCTAGGCACACTCACGGCTGTGGCAAGCCTCGTCGTTGCTTGGATGGCACACCGCTGCGGAAAGACCGATGGAACTCGACCCGGCTGGGGTTGGAAAACGGGAGTCTTAATCCTGGCGGCTTTGGTCGGAATCGTTGGGCATCAAGGTGGCGAAATGGTTTACGGCGATATCTTTGCTCAAGCCATCGAGCAATTCAATCGAAGATAAGATTTTGTTGCCTTTGTGCCCTGTGCCAGTCGAGCGATCTTCCGATCGGGTACACTGAGCTACCTTAAAAATCGATTTTCTAGAACATCACTTTTCTACTTAGATTGACCAATATGCTTCACAGCAAACTGATCCATCCGGACATCTTGCATATCTTGGCCCAAGCTGGCCACCACGCTACGATTCTGATCTCTGACGGCAACTATCCAGCTTCGAGCAAGCGAGGACCTCGCTCGCAGGTCGTGAGTCTGAACCTGATGCCCGGAGTGGTGACTTGCAACCAGGTTCTCGAAGCGATCCTATCGGCCATTCCGATCGAAGCGATTCGAACCATGCAAACCGAAAAGTCCGGTCCTTATGCACTCGATGCCGATCCCCCGGTTTGGAGTCAATACCGGAAAACCATCCGCGACGCGGGCTTGGATCTAGATCTTATGCCGGTCGACAAATGGGAGTTCTATTCGGCGGTAGCTACCGATGATCATGTTTTGACGATTCAGACAGCCGACACCCAGCGCTACGCCAATATCCTGCTCTCGGTGGGCGTTCGAATGTTCCCTCAAGGTTGAGCTTATGCGAAAGTCTCCTGGTATGCATGCCTCCATCGGTTTGTTTTCCTTGTTCGTGCTAGGGCTCTTGAGTTGCTCTTGCGGCTACTCGCAAGAGTCCGCCTCGAACCGTTTCCGGGGCGATCAAGGCCTCGGCCTTTACGACCAATGCCGCGTCGAGATTCCTTGGAAGGATCCATCGGTGACCAAGTTGGATCTGCCAGGGATCGGGAATGGATCACCGGTGCTATGGCAAGGCTCTGCTAGTGGCGCACGAGCTTATCTGCTTTCGGCGTCGGCAAGCGATGCAACTCGGCATGTGATCGCGGTCGATCTGGCGAATAATAAGGTTCTTTGGACCAAGTCGTATCCATCGACCAAGCATCGTTTGCACCAATTCAGCACTTACGCATCCTCGACTCCAGCAGTCGATCAAAACGGTATCTATGTGGCTTGGGGGGAGCCCGAGCATGTCTACGTCAAGCATCTAGGGCACGATGGACAAGAGCTCTGGAGCCGAGATTTTGGGAGATACGTCTCTCAGCATGGTTTTGCAACCTCGCCGATGCTCCTCGATGGCAAACTCTATTTGCTCGATAGCCAAGACGCCGAAGAGCTCGAGCCAGGGGTCTCGCCCGGAGAAGATCGGATGATCTCGCTCGATGCGAAAACGGGTCAGACCCATTGGGAACGCAAGCTACCGACGAAACGTGTTTGTTATGGATTGCCCAGTGTAAGAATTCTTCCTGATGGATCCAAAGAGCTCGTGTGCGCAACGACAGCACTCGGGATCTTCGGAATGGATCCAAACACAGGCGAGATCCGATGGACTCATGATTGCTTTAAGCAGCGAGTTTGTTCTTCGACACTTTTGGCGGGCTCTCTTGCGATCGCAACCCACGGATCTGGTGGTGGACGTGACAACATGCTTGTGGCCTATGACATGCAAGCCAAAAAGGAGCGATTCCGTATCCAAAGAGCGGCCCCTTATGTCCCTACCCCCGTGGTCTTGGGCAATCTTTTGTTCCTATGGTCTGACGCTGGGATCGTCTCGTGCGTGCGGCTCGATGATGGAGAGATTCTCTGGAGCGAACGCATCGGCGGAAACTATTATTCATCTCCGATAATCCTGGGAAATCGTTTGGTGAACGTCTCGGATACCGGCAACGTGACGATCCTGGCAGCCTCGGACAAGTTCGAGAAGCTTGCGACCATCGCCACCGATGCGACTGTCCGATCAACGCTTGTCGCATCCCAAGACATGCTGCTGATGAGAACCTATGAGCAACTTTGGATCGTCCGGTAAGAGTCGCCTTGCCCATAAGTCTCATCGATAGTGAAGATCGAACATAGAAGCGGAACCAGTAGTCATGAAGATCCTGTTTGACCAAGAGCAGATTCGTCAGGGGATCACTCAGCTTGGTTCCAAACTCAACGAGCAATACGGCCAGAGTCCAATCACTGTCGTTGCGATCATGACAGGAAGTTTGGTCATGCTTGCCGATTTGATCCGATGCTTGGAGATGCCTCTTCGAATCAGTTTGATTCGAGCTTCGTCCTACCGAGGGGGTATATCCTCTGGTGAATTGCATGTCGAAGAACTCCAGAGGCTCGATATTCAAGACCGTGATGTGCTGCTGATCGACGATATCTTCGACACTGGTAAAACCCTTTTAGAGGTTTCAAAGCGTTTGGAGGATCTGCGTCCTAGATCCTTAAAGACGGCGGTGTTTCTCAACAAGCAGGGAACCAGCCAAGTTCAACTCAAACCCGACTTCAGTGTTTTCGATATACCGAATAAGTTTGTTGTTGGTTACGGACTAGACTACGATGATTACTACCGCAACCTTCCCTACGTTGCAGTGCTTGAGCCCTCCGATCTAGAGCAGCATCACGCAGCGAGCCGATGAGTTTATGGCAATCGCCGAATCACAAACTCCCATGAATCGCGCCGTAGAAACCTCGATGAGGATCCAAGTCGTCGCACGCAACTATTGGCCACTTGCCGACGAATCGAGCCAGAGGCTCATGCATACACTCGATGCTTGGCAGTCGATCGGGGTCGAACCTTCGGTACTGACGACCCGATGGAATGCCAGTTGGACCGACCGAGCCCGCCTGCGAAAGGTGGCTGTCGAAAGATTGCTACCACCGCCGAGTTCTTCTTGGAATGAGAGCCACTTTCAGAGAAACGTGACGAAGTGGTTGATCAAAAACGCCGACAACTTTGACGCGATCTATGTCGATGCGGCTGACCATCTGCTCTCGGCTATCGTATCGAAAGCCTCATTGATTGGCAGACCGGTTTTGAGTCGCTTTAGCCAAGATCCACTGAGCCTTGCCATACCCAAATCCCTCGGAGCCTATTTACCCTCTTCGGTGTCGATTCGCGATTCGCTTCGTAAGTGCCATGCGGTGATCGCCGATCATCGCCGAGGTTATGAGGCTCTGCTGGATCTTGGTGTTAGCAAAGAACAAAGTGTTTGGATTCCAGATGCCGTTTTTGAACCGGCCCGCAGAACGGAAATCGAGCGCAAGATGGCCGCACGAGCCTTGTTCGATGTCTCGGGCGACTTAGCCATACCTGCTCAAACCCATTTGCTGGTGCATTTTGGCCAAGCTTCTATAGAGCAGTTGGAAGGTGTTCTTCAGACGGTTTGCGGACTGCTCGATCGAGGCGTTCTTTTACGCATGTGGCTGATCAATCCCGGATCGGATACACCCAAAATCTATCAGTGGCTACGGCACCAAGGATGGCATCGTGAAATCCTGATCTTTGACGGTTTCGATGTCTTGGAGGATTTGATTTGCATTGCAGATCTGGTGATCGCATCGAATCCTGCTTGCTCGCTTCAATACTCCAGTCGGTTGGTTCTGGAGTCCCAAGTCCCAATGATTGTGGCACAGGAGCCATCGATCGGCGAATGGATGCCCGAGACTCCGCTGATGAAATGGTACCACTCGAAAGACACACTCGCAGCGCAGCTTGCCGATTGGCTCATGCATCGCTCGCAATGGGAGGCGGAAGCCATCGCACTTCGCAGGCATTACCAGCAACACCATCCGAACCAGCACTGGCTTGATCGCTGGCGAAGTCTCTTCTCTGAGGCAATTTTGAAAAATCAGCATGGGACTTCGGGGAAGAGCTTCAAGTGACCCAGATATCGAATCGAATCAAAGTCTGCTTGATCATCCCGACGCTCGATCAGGGAGGAGCAGAGAAACAGCTTGTGATGCTTGCTTGCGGGTTGGATCGCAACGTCTTTGAGCCTTCGGTTGTCGTTCTTACCAGAACCGGTCCTTTGGAATCGCAGCTCCGTGCAGCAAGCATTCCCGTTCATGTGATCGGTAAACACACGACAGCAGATCCTTTGGCTTGGGTTAAGCTGCTGCGAACTTTACGACAAATCAAACCGGACATCGTCCATACATGGATTTTTGCTGCCAACGCGTATGGCCGCTATGCGGCTCTGTGGGCCAAAGTGCCATGCATCGTCGGGTCAGAAAGGTCTGTCGACCCTTGGAAAGGATCCTGGCAATTGACGATCGATCGATACTTGGCCAAACGGACGCAAGGGATCTCGACGAACAGTCCGGGGGTGGTCGATTTTTATCACAAGCAAGGGATCGACCGTTCGAACTTTAAGATTATTCCAAACGGCATCGAATCGCGAGATCCGAAACTTGAGATCTCGCGGCAGGAGGCGTTTGAACGTCTGGGCATCCCGCTTAACCATCGGCTGATTCTCTCGATCGGGCGGCTTTGGCATCAAAAAGGCTACAAGGATTTGATTTGGGCTGCGGAGATGCTGAGGATTCTCCGGAGCGAGGTTTCTTATGTGATTTTGGGAGAAGGGCCGGAGCGACAGCGGCTTGAGGCCTACCGCGATAATGTCCGTGCGGCCGCCTCGGTGTATTTGATTGGACATCGGCCCGATGCGATGCAGATCCTGCCCCATGCAGATCTGCTTTGGAATGGAAGTCTCTACGAAGGTCAATCCAACGTGATCCTTGAGGCCATGCAAGCGGGGGTGCCGGTCTTGGCCACCGATATCCCAGGTAACCGCGATCTTATCGAAAACGAAAAAACCGGTATCCTTTTCCCTGTGGGTGATGTAGACCGACTCATGCGGATCTCGAACCAACTGCTCGATGATTCGCAGTGGCGAGTTCGACTCATTGAATCGGCTCGCGAGCATGTTGCCCGCGAGCATTCCGCATCGACGATGATCCAACGCCACGAAGCCTGGTACCGCCAGCTCTTGCAACGATGAAAAAAACCTCTGCATTCGATTTCGTTCAACTCCGCAGTGCGGTCGCAAGCGGCTTGGTCGAGATCCCCCAAGCCGTTGCACATGCGATGGAAAACCCGCTTGATTTTCCACCCATAGGGCGCGCATTGGTTCCAGGTGATCGAGTCGCTATCGCGGTCCATGAAAGCCTGATACAGGCAGGTCCTCTAGTCGAGTCGATCATCGATTGGCTCTTGAAGCATGAAGTTCTCGTCGATGTACACCTCGTCGTGGTTCTTGCGCATGGACAGGAAACTCTGAAGTCGTCCATCGAGAGTTGGCTTGCCAACAACCATCCACTTGGCGATCAAAACCAGGAGCCTGTTTGCCGAGTGGTATGCCACGATCCTGACGAACGCCAGGGTCTCGAATACATTGCTGCTTCGGAGCAAGGCGAAGCGATCTATCTGCAGCGCGAATTGGTAGAAGCCGATTTTGTGATCCCTGTTTATCGGTGGCTTGAGCCCGAGGATCCCCGAGGACATGACCCTTTTGTCGTCTTGCCCGCATTTGCAGATCGAGCCACGATCCATAGGCGAGCGAAAGCTTGGATCGGCAATCGTTCTGGGCGATCGAGTTCCAAGGCTTCCAAAGAGGGCGTTAAAGATTCGGGCTGGTTGGCCGGAATCCAGTTCGTCATTGGAGCATTGGCAAACCAAGAAGGGCAAATTGCTTGTTTGTTCTCCGGAACTCCCGAAGGTGTCGACCGAGCTTGTCAGCAATCCATCGGTTCGAGCGTCCGCCAGAACAATTGCGGCGACCAAGCTTTCGATTTGGTGGTTGTCCAATTGGTTGACGAGTCGCAGATTCCAAGCTGGAGCCAAGTCGCAAGTGCAGCCCATGGCGCCGAGCGATGGCTGACCCCTGCTGGTAGGATCGTCGTCGTGGCAAACAAACTCCAAGAGGTTTCTTCGGGAGTCGGTGCTTTGGCATCCGACGAGCCCGATGAGGATCTCCAGCAAATGCTACTTAATAGCACTCTTGAGGATGCTTTTGCCGCAGCGGTGTTGCGAGGAATCCAGTCGAGGCGCAGCGTTTATGTACAATCTCAGGTGGACTCTGAGGTACTTGAATCGCTTGGGTTTGCCTCGATCCGCAATCCAAATGAACTCGAGCGACTCATGCAATCAGCAGTGCGGGTCGGTGTTTTGGAATACTAGAGGGGGTGACTTCATGGATATCGATGCATTGAATGCTCGCTATGGAATAGGCAATGACTTGGTGTTCGGAGAGCATCCAAGTGGCTTGGTCTATGGCAAAATACAAACCAATGCCTGCACCGGAGAGTTTTTTCTTCAAGGTGCCCATGTGACCCATTACCAAGACATCTTGTTCATGAGTAGTCAGGCAATCTATCAGCAAGGCAAAGCGTTACGGGGTGGAATCCCTATTTGTTTTCCTTGGTTCAATAGCCATCCGAGCGATTCGAGTCTCCCTGCGCATGGTTGGGCAAGGACATCCCAGTGGCAAGTGCTCAAGACGCAATCGAGTGATGGGGGAATTCATGTTGAGCTTGGATTATCGAAGGACGATTTTGAACTGGTTTATCGGATCGTTATGGGCCCAATGCTATCGGTGTCGCTAGAGGTTCGGAATAACGCGCAAGTGGCCAGAGAGTATGAAGTCGCATTGCATAGCTATTTTCGAATTGGGGATATTGATCAAGTCTCCGTTACAGGGGATCTAGAGCGCTGCGGACATTACGATCAATTGACCAAACTCGATTATTCTCCTGCCCAGAGACCGATACGATTTAGCCAAGAGACCGACAGGATTTATTATGGAAAGGCGCCTTCGACGGCGATCGAGGACCGTTTTTTAGGAAGGTTTTTACGAATCGAATCCGAAGGATCGGACTCGACGGTGGTCTGGAATCCGTGGATTGAGAAGTCCAGAAATATGTCCGATTTCGGAGATGAGGAATACCGTCAGATGTGTTGCATCGAGACATCGAATGTGCGACGAGCAAGCCTGCGGCTAGAACCAACTGAAAGCCGAATCACCCGCGTTGAAATTTCGTCCCAACCTCTGCGGCGGAACGTTTCATAACAATCGTTCCGGTGGGTTGCAGAAAAAAATCACTAACCAAATTCGGGCATAAAACTCAAATGTTTTTAAAATTGGGAATATGGACGATTCCCAACTGCCAGCCCCGCACAATAACTTTTTTCAGTTTGCGTTTTCCCATGTTTCTGCAGTACGCAGCTTGGTTCAAACGCATCTTCCAACCCAAATTGTTCAATTGCTCGATTTGAATTCCTTCGAGCTACAAAAGGATTCATTCGTCGATAACCATTTGCGAGATAGTTACTCAGATCTCCTTTATTCGGTGCTTTTAGCGGGCAAGGAAGGGGCGATTTGCCAGGGCCAACTCTATGTGCTCTTGGAGCACAAGAGCCATCCAGACCAGATGACGTGCTTTCAGTTGGTTCGCTACATCGTTCGGATTTGGGAACAGCGTCAACGCAACGGTCAAGTGCTATGTCCGATCATACCGCTGGTACTCTATCACGGTGAATCGGAGTGGTCAGCCCCTCGGAGTCTCGACGAGTTGATTGGAACTCCAGACGCAATCCTCCAGTATGGCCTCAGGTTTGCTTTCCCAGTTCTGGATTTAGGCCAGATTCCGGATGAGGATCTGGCACAAGATCCATTTTTGCAAAGTGCGCTGAGTCTGTTAAAATACAGCCGCCGAGTGGAAATTGAGAATCGCTTGGAGGCCATCCTTCGAGGGCTTCTTGAACTCAAAACGGATAGAATCCTCAAGGACTATTTGAACGCGATCGTGACTTACCTTTTGGCTACCAGCCCAAGCTTGCAGATGGAGTCTGTTTCGATGACTATTGATAAGTTATTTCCGACCCAGATAGAGCCCGGATCGATTGCCGATCGGCTATTAAAAAAAGGTCGTGAGGAAGGTCGTGAGGAAGGTCGTGAGGAAGGTCGTGAGGAAGGTCGTGAGGAAGGTCGTGAGGAAGGTCGTGAGGAAGGGCGTGACCAGGGACTTCTAGAGGGAGAGATCAAACTGATCCGAACATTACAGGAGATCCTTGGCATGGGTGTCACTGACGTGTCAAATCTGCAAGGCCGATCGCTCGAGCAACTCCAAAACCTGGCGCTCGAATTGCGCAAGCAGATCCAAAATCGAACTCCCTAGTGCTAGTGCAAAAAGCCCAAGGCACTGGAAACCAATGCGCAGTCTTCTTGGCGAATTCATCAAGCGGGTGTATAAATCGTACACTTATCGACTAGTTTCCCCCAAAATACACTGCTTGTCGGAAAGGCCACGCGATGGCGGAATCCAAGAAAAAACCGGATGCGGCTTCCAAAGTTGAAAATGTCTTCGATCTCGATCTTCTCCGCCGTTTGGTCGAGTTGATGAAGGAGCATAATCTTGGTGAAGTCGATCTTCAGCAAGACGACCAGCGAATTCGACTTTGTGGCACATCCCAGGCTCATTTGGGCCATGCACCAGCGTATCCCATGGCTCCTGTGGCCATGCACCAGCCAGGCGGCCAGCCGGCAGCATCTTCCGCTCCGGCTCCTGCGGCTGAGGCCGATGGAGCTCACATCGCAGTCATCAAATCGCCCATGGTCGGGACTTACTACTCCAAGCCCAATCCGACCTCCAAAGACTTTGTCGAGGTCGGCTCGATGGTCCAAAACGACACCGTCGTATGCATCATCGAAGCCATGAAGGTCTTCAACGAAATTCCCGCCGAAATGCGGGGTAAGATTGTCCAAGTTCTCGTGCGGAACGAAGAAGCCGTCGATGTGGGCAAGCCACTCTTTAAGATCGATACCCGAGGCTAAGGATCGCTATGTTCAGTCGCGTTCTTGTCGCCAATCGTGGCGAAATCGCCTTGCGGGTCATCCGTGCCTGCAAGGAACTCGGTATTGAAACCGTTGCCATCTTCAGCGAAGCCGATCGAGGATCCCAGTACCTCGAACTGGCCGACCAAGCCTTTTGCGTAGGCTCGGCCAAATCGATGGATAGCTACCTGCGAATCGATCGAGTCATCGCAGCTGCCGAACTAGGTAAAGCCGATGCCATCCACCCAGGCTACGGCTTCTTGGCTGAAAACGCACACTTCAACGAAGTCTGCCGAAGCTGCAACTTCGAATTCATCGGGCCAAGTCCCGAGGCGATGGAAAAACTCGGTGATAAAAACACCGCCCGAGAGATGGCCATCGCCGCAGGGGTTCCCGTTGTGCCCGGAAGCGATGGACTCATCGAGAGCGAAGAAGGTGCCATCAGTGCCGTTCGAAAAATCGGATTCCCGGTTTTGATCAAAGCCACCGCAGGTGGTGGTGGGAAAGGGATGCGAGTTGCCCTCGATGAAGCTTCATTGCAAAGCGCTGTGGCCCAAGCCCAGACGGAGGCCAAAGCCGCCTTTGGAAATTCTGGCGTTTATCTCGAACGCTACATCGACCGGCCTCGGCACGTCGAAGTCCAGATCATCGCCGACCAGCACGGAAGCGTCGTGCATCTCCACGAACGCGATTGCTCCGTGCAACGACGCCACCAAAAGCTCATCGAGGAAAGCCCTTCGCCAAGGCTCCCTGAATCGACTCGAAAAGCCATGTGCGATGCAGCCGTTCGCATGGTCAAGCAAGCCAACTACTACAACGCCGCAACCGTCGAGTTTATCGTCGACCAACAAGACAATTTCTACTTCATCGAAGTCAACGCGAGAATCCAAGTCGAACACCCAGTGAGCGAAATGATCTCAGGGATCGACTTGATCAAGACTCAGATTTTGGTCGCTGCTGGGCAGAAGCTAGCCTTCAAACAAAGCGACGTCAAACCTCGTGGGGCTGCGATCGAGTGCCGAATCAACGCCGAGGATCCCGATCGGAACTTCCAGCCATGTCCAGGTAAAATCCAATCGATGTATTTGCCAGGAGGCTTTGGAGTTCGTGTCGATTCCCATGCCCATACCGGGTACAGTGTGCCCCCCCACTACGATTCGATGATCGCCAAATTGATCGTCCATCGTGAGACGCGAGAAGAAGCCATTGCGACGATGCAACGGGCCTTGAGCGAGCTGCGCATCAGTGGCATCAAGACCACGGCTAGCTTCCACAAAACGGTTCTTGCGCAACCGGAGTTTGTCCAAGGAACCGTCGACACCAAGTGGGTTGAGCGAGTTTTGCTTCCAAGGCTTCAAAGCAAATAGTCTTGTTTTCTATGGAGGGCACAGGCGACATTGGGTTGTGGCTCGCGGTCGCATTGGTCGCTTGGCTCTACTCGAGTGTTGGCCATGCGGGAGCGTCTGGTTACATCGCCGTGATGACCCTCGCTGGCTTCGCCCCGGATCGCATCAAGCCCATTGCGCTTTTGCTGAACATTCTGGTCGCGTCGATCGCATCGGTTCAGTTTTACCGAGCGGGTCATTTCTCGTGGAAGCTATTTTGGCCCGTTGCGATCTTGGCAGCCCCGATGGCTTTTGCTGGAGGCTATTTATCGCTACCTCTGGCTTGGTTCAAAGTTTTATTAGGCAGTGTGTTGGCCGGCTCAGCCCTGTGGCTTTTGTATCCCATGAAATCCGAGGAGAATGTTCAAGAGCCAGCTATATACAAAGCGATCCTTGCCGGAGCGGGGCTTGGACTCCTCAGCGGGCTGACCGGTACTGGTGGTGGAATTTATTTAACGCCACTGTTGTTGTTCATGGGATGGGCCAAGACCAAGACGGCCTCGGCGGTATCGGCGTTATTCATATGGATCAATTCCGTGTCGGGTCTTGCGGGACTCCTCAGTTCGGGTCGACCGATGCCACAGGATTGGTATTTTTTGGCCGTTGCGGTCGTCTTAGGCGGGAGCCTTGGAGCGACGCTTGGAAGTTTCCGATTGCCTGTTCGCTCCGCGCGAATTCTCTTGTCGATCGTCATGTTCATCGCCGCAGCAAAACTGCTGGTACCCTAGCGGATTTACCAGCCATTCACCAGTTTTCCCCACTGGCTAAACGCCTTTAGTAATTTTTGCTTTCATCGCCCTCGATGGGGTATTTAGGAGATCTTAACCTTGGGAAAATCTGGTCTTTGGATCTGAACAAACCGATTTTTTTCCACTATATTTATGGAATCCTGCCCTGGTAGCTCAGTTGGATAGAGCGCGGCTTTCCTAAAGCTGAGGTCACAGGTTCGAATCCTGTCCAGGGT